>NZ_JBHWZY010000028.1:0-17489 GCF_042727815.1 Nocardia sp. NPDC060220 | reverse complement strand
CACGTCGACCTGTGCAGGCTCGCCAGCGCCATCTGTTGACGCGACACCCTGCCGCCGTACGGCCGTGCGCCGCGGCGCCGCACTCACGCACCCACGGCTGTCCCTGCGCTGCCGCGCGCCCCCGACCGACTACTCCCGACAGGAGCCCCGACCCATGGCCATCGAGGTCCGCATCCCCACCATCCTCCGCACCTACACCGACGGGTTCTGGGTCGTGGAGGCGCCCGACCTCGATGCCGCGCTGAAGATCGCCGCCAGGGCGTCGAAGGTCTGCGAGCAGAAGATCGAGATCAGGACGTTCGACGGCGCATGAGCGACGACACTCGCGCCCGGATCGATCGGATCTACCGCGAGGAGTACGGCCGGGTGGTCGCCTCGCTCGCTCGACGGTTCGGCGATCTCGACATAGCCGAGGACGCCGCGGGCGAGGCTTTGCTCACCGCCATCGAACGGTGGCCGGTCGACGGCATACCGCCCAACCCGGGCGGCTGGCTGACGAAGACCGCGGGCAACCGCGCGATCGACCGGATCCGCCGTGAATCACTGCGCGACGCGAAACACCAGGCAGCCATGATCATCGACGATCACACACCGCACGAACCGACCGGACCGATCAACGACGACCGTCTCCGGCTCGTCTTCACTTGTTGCCATCCGGCATTGGCGCCGGAGGCGCGAGTCGCGCTGACACTGCGCCTGCTCGGCGGGCTCACCGTCGGCGAGATCGCTCGTGCGTTTCTCGTTGCCGAAACGACCATGGCGCAACGCATCACCCGCGCCAAGGCCAAGATCAAAGCCGCGCACATCCCGTTCCGCGTGCCCGATCGCGATGACGTCACCGATCGGCTCGGCGGTGTGCTCGAGGTCATCTACCTCATCTTCAACGAGGGGTATCTGGCAGGCGCGCAATCTGTTCGGGCCGACCTGACGGCCGAGGCCGTTCGGCTCGGCCGCATCATGCGCGATCTGCTGCCCGATGACGGCGAGGTTGCCGGGTTGCTCGCGCTGATGTTGCTCATCGACGCCCGCAGCGCGGCACGTTTCGCGGGCGGGGAGCTGGTGACGCTCGACGAGCAGGACCGCGGCGGCTGGGACCACACCCTCATCGCCGAGGGGCACGCGCTGGTACGCGAATGCCTGCGCCGAGTCGCGGCAGGCGGCGACCCACCTGGTCGCTATCAGATCATGGCGGCGATCAATGCGGTCCACACCGACGCGGCCGACCCCCGCGACACCGACTGGAACCAGATCGTCGCCCTCTACGACCAGCTCTACACCGTCACCCCGACCGCGATCGTCGCCCTCAACCGGGCCGTCGCCATCGCTGAACTGGACGGCCCCAATGTGGCGCTGGCACAGATAGATTCACTGCCACTCGAGGGCTATCATGCCTGGTACGCCGCCCGCGCCGACCTGCTCCGCCGGTTGGGGCGCAGCGCCGAGGCGAGATCCGCCTACGACGCCGCGATTGCCGCCACGCAGAACCCCGCCGAGCGTGCGTACCTGAGCAGGAGGCGTGAGCATCTTGTGTAGAACTGCTGTGACTTCCGGTATGGACTCGCTTGGTCAGCGCGGCCCGTTCGTGTTGAGGTAGAGGACGGGGCCGTCGCCGAATGCGCCCTGCTCGTTCATCGCCAGCAGCGCCGCCATGGCCTTGGCGGTGTAGACCGGTTCGAGGTGCAGGTGCTCGCGGTCGCCTGACAAGGTTTGAGCGCGTTCGCCTTCCGACGTCGGGTGGCCGTAGCCGCTGCCGAGCCAGTCGGTGACGATATCGATGTCCTCGACTCGCGGTTCGAGATCGGACAGGTCCGCGCCTCGCTGACGCAGCAGGCGCGCGGTACGGCGGGCGAGCCGGGTGATCGTCGCCGGGTCCAACCGCAGCGTGTCGTTGACGACGACACCGACTGCCCGGGTCGTCAAGCCCGCCATCCGCAATCCGAGTTGCAGCCCCGCGATCGTGCCGCCGGATCCGACGGCGGTCACGAGGTGGGTGGGCTCGGGTAGCTCGCCGCGGTCTACTTGTCCGGCCAGTTCGAGCGCGGCCTCGACGTAGCCGAGGACACCGACCGGCGAGGACCCGCCGGGCGGCAGGAAGTAGGGCAGATGCCACCCAGTGGTGTGCCGGGCGAGCAGCATCGGCGCGGTGAGGATGGTCCGCGTCTTCGAATGCGTGAAATACAGCGCGGCGCCACAGTTCTCGAGTCGGTTCAGCTGGGCACGAACGTGCTCGTCCACGGGCTGGTCGACGAGGGCGAGCGCGGTGCCGAGCCCGTGATCGCGTGCGTACAGGGCGACGGCCAGTCCCCAGTTCGTCCCCAATCCGCCGACGGTCAGGATGGTCCGGGAGCCGCGCCGGTGCGCGTCGGGCAGGATCCATTCCAGCTTGCGGACTTTGTTGCCACCCCACCCGCCGTCACCGAACGCGCCGTCGTCCTTGAGCCAGACCGGCGCGCCACCGGTAGGCAGCGCATCGAGTCTACGGACCGGTGTCGGGCCGGAGCTCAGTCCGATATGCGGCAGGGATTCGCGCAGGCGTGGAAAGCGTTGGTGCAGAAGCGGAGTATTCATCGGCCGGTGTCGCGGAACCAGTCGCCGATCCGTGGGCGCGGCACATTTTCCTCCTCGGATTCGCTACTGCCTACCGTATCGAATCCGCTCCGCGCGCTCACCGAAATCGCCGCCGCCCATGCCGTGACCGAGCGAGCCGGCTCGCTACGAAATCCTGCTGCCCGTGGCGCGAACAACGGTGTCGCCGCTCGATGATCCGCCCGGCTGACGAGCGCTACGGCACGTAGAGGTCTGCGCCGGAGCACTGCATGGTCTGGCCCGCGGACAGACCGGAGGTGCCTACCGCGCCGGTCAGGCGGACCGTGCCCCAGCCGGTGTTCACGTCGAAGCTCGGCATGTCGGCGCCGACGGTGCCGTCCTGGGCGACGACGCCGGATTCGCCGGTGTCGAGATTGGTCCAGTTCACGGTCGCGTGATAGCCGAAGGGACCGAAGTTCGAATCGCCGCGGGGCTGAATCGAAATGGTGCCGGGTCGGTCGTCCGATGAGGTCGCCACCAGCGACAGATAGAACGGGTACAGGTGGAAGTTCGCGTTCGAACCGAGGCACTGAATCTTCGCCTCGCGTACCTCCGCCGACGCTGTGCCTGCCCCGAGTAGCGATATCGCGACGACGGTGGTGAGTCCAACGGTCAAACGCATCTGCGAAACCTTCCGATAGGAACGAACCGGAGCCAAGTACATCGTTTCCTGGGCGAAAGAACAAGGGCGCTCGCCGACACCGGCCCATGGCTGAGCAGAAAGAACTTCGCCGAGACCTGTCGTATTCGGCCGGTCCTGTTCGTGGAACTGAGGAGAGGCGGCAACGGGCTGCCCACACCACACGGGAGTACGACATGACCACCTCCGCTTACGCCGCGCCCACTGTCCGCAGCAGCTCCGCCTTCTGGCGTCCGGCAGCACTGGCGGCCGTCGGCGCCGCGGCTGCGACAACGGCCGTAGCCGCCCTCGCCCACGCCGTCGGCGTTTCCCTCGCAATCGCAGGCGAACAGATCCCACTCGCCGGATTCACCCAGCTCACCTTGATGTTCGCCGCGATCGGCGTCCTCTTCGCCGCCGCCCTGCGCACGTGGGCCCGAAGCCCGCGCACGGTGTTCGTACGCACCACGATCGCACTGACCGCGCTCTCGCTCGTCCCCGATCTGATCGTGAACGCGGCCGCCGACACCAAGCTCACCCTGATGCTCACCCACCTCGTCGCCGCCGCGATCGTCATCCCGGCGGTCGCCACCCGGCTCGATGCCTAGCCTCGGCTGGGTGAGCGGCCATGGAGAACTGGGCTACCGCGGAAATCGTGTGCAGACACCCCGGGCTGTACACGATTTCCGCAGTGGATGTTTCCACCAGTGCTGTTGGCTACCAGGCTGATTGGCGGGTGCCGGCCGTGGCTTTCTCGATCAGGTGGTGGAGGTGGGCTTCGATTCGGTCGGGGGTGGTGGGGGTTACTTCTACTCGTTCGCCTTCTTGGATGAGGTAGCGGCCGTCGTCGGTGTAGTCGACCAGTTGGAGGGTCGTACCGCCTTCTTGCCAGCCGTCCAGGGCCGGGCCGGTGGCTACGCGGAATTCCGCGTAGGTGGTGAAGGGGCGTTTGAGGAATTTGAGGGCTTGTTCGGCGGGGGTGCGGTGGCGGGCGTAGGGGTCGGGGGTGGTGGTGAAGTCGTCGCGGTGGACGTTGAAGCCGCCGGTGGTGCCCGCGGGAGTTTTCGGGAGGATGGACAGCAGGCGGGTGACGATGGCGTGGGCCGGGCGCAGGGTGATCAGGATGTTGCCGCCCTGGCCGTATTCGGGACCGGGGAGCTGGGCGGCGACTACGCCGTTGCTCGCCTCGGTGGTCGCGCAGGCGCGGACCATCCGGGTGCGGCCGTCGAAGCGGTGCCCGAACAGTTCCACCCGGATTTCGGGGTGCGCGAGGGCGTGCAAGGCGTGGTACAGCGATTCGTCGGTGCCCATTTTGGCGATCAGCGAATCCGCGGCACGACGGCATTCCCGGTCGAACTCGACCTGCGTTTCGACACCTGCCGTGAAGGTGAGGGGCCAGGGCATACGGTCGCGGCCGAGCGTTTCCCAGGCGACCCAGAACTCGAACGGGGTCAGCTCCCAGGTGTCGGTCATGCGTCGCCGCCGATCACCGGCGGGACGTGCAGGCGTTCGGGGCCGAGCAGTTCTTCGTGGACGCCGCGCAAATAGTCGGGGGCCTGGTGCTCGTTCTCGTCGTCCTTGCCGCCGCCGCGCGCGCCGGGAGCGCCCATTCCGCCCATGCCGGACATACCCGAGCGGCCCGACGACGCACCGGAACCCGTGCCCGTGCCCGCACCGGCGCCCTGCTTCTGACCGGCGGTACCGGGGACTGCCGCACCGGGTGTGCCCGCGCCTGCTCCGGCACCCGCGCCAGCGCCTGCTCCGCCGCCGGAGCCGAGTCCGCCGGGGGACGTGCCGGCCGGAGTCGTGCCAGGGCTGGTGCCTGACGGGGTAGTGGTGGTGGGGGTTTCCGGAGTTGTCGTGGCCGCGGTGGTCTCGTCGCCGGTGGTGTCGTCAGTGGTGCTGTCGTCGGTGGTGTCGTCGTCACCGGGGTCGGTGGTGGTGGGGGTTTCCGGCTCCGTGGTGGAGGGGGTGGTGTCGTCGGTGCTCGGCTTGGTGGTGGTGCCGGTGGGTTTGTCGGTGGTGGTGCCCGTCGGCTTGTCCTTGTTGGTGTCGCCGGTCGGCTTGTCGGACTGGGGTTTCGCCGGCGTGGGGACCTTCGGTACCTGGGTGTCTGACTGTTGCGCGACTGGCTTGTAGACGGTCTCCATCACCTGGCGAGCCGCTGCTTGGGCGGCATCGGAGCGGCCTGCGCTGGTGCTGTCCATGACGAAGTTGGTTACGGTGCCGAGCCCGGGCGCGACCGCATTAGAGAGCGTGGTGGCGACTAATCCTGCGACGGTGCTGCTCTGTTGGTCGGATTCGTGCGGTACCGAGTACTTCACCTGGTTGAAGCCGGAGTAGGCCTCTTCCATCTTGTTGCCGATCAGGGAGGCAGCCTGGTCGACCTTGTGCACGTCGGCGAGATAGCTTTTGGTGCTCGCCAGCGCTTGACTCGCTGCGCTTCCCGACCAGCCCCGTTCCATTTCCTTCTGGATATTGTCGTGGAAGGCAGTGGCTTTCGTTGTTGTGTCGGTCGCCAATTGCCGCCAGGCTTGAACGCTGTTGCTCATCGTTGCGGGGTTGATCGACTCGACAAACTTCATGATGTCCGAATGGCTCATCGTAAGGAACGGTTCCATTACGGGCGGCACGACCTGGGGGGTGAACTCACCGGAAAAGCCAGTGGCGAGGCTGGAATTCTCGGCGTAGATGCGAGACCGTGCGCTGTTGCCCGCAGCTTGGGCGTCTAGTTCGGACTGCGTGGCGGAGATGTCGGAATCGAACAACGAACCGATTCGGTCTCCAATTCTGGACGGGCTCGATGCTGTCAATGCAACGCTGCCCAGTTTGCTCATGAAATCTGAGAAAGTCATTTATCCCCCCGGATTCAGTCTAGTTTGTTGGTCTGTTGTTTGACGGCGAGCTGGGTGGCCTCATCGCAGTTCTTGTATGCGGCACCGGCTTTGCGATACATGTCGGCCATCTGTGTGAGTATCTCGATGTGCTGCCGGGCTGCGTCGAGGTAGGAACCAGTGCCTTCGCCGCCATCGGCTAGATCGACGAACTTCTTCGCGAGGGTCTTGGCGGAGTTGAGATTGCCGAAGGAGTCGGCGTCGACCATCCTCCTGGTGCGCAAGGACAGGTTTCGTAGATCGTTGATGTAGTCGTCACACCACTTCGCGCAGCGCTCCGCCGCGTCATACTCGATAACAAGTCGGCCCGAAGCCGCTTCGCCCGCTAAAGTCTGGAAATCTTTTGCTAGTGCATTCATCTCTGCCATCGCAGTAACTATCTCCCCGGTAGATACGGCCCACGACTAGCGTGGAATGGAACCCACGAAATGCGGGGCGGCATTCGTGACTAAAGTACATGGATCGGTCGTTGATTTACTGTCCACGAATTTGCTCGCATTGACGAGTGCCCTACCCTGGGTGGTATCGAACGCTATTTCGCATTCTACCGGGGGTGTCTCGTTGCCAATATAGAACTGGAGGCCATCCCGATCGCTGACTGTTACATTTTTGAAGTCGTGGTATCGGTTGTTCGAGCGTATTTCATCAGTGGTGTAAACCGTTGACATGAACGATATGAAGTAGCCATCCGCACGCCACCCGCATCCCTTCCACTCGGCGCGGGGGACCGAGAACAAATTGCTGTCCTTCGACGCCGGGTCGAGGCCCGCCGCCTGCAACACACTGTCCGACACAGCACACGGATCGAACAGCTGCTCCTTGGTCAGCGGAGCCCCGCTGGCCTCAGGCTGCCCGTCGACCGCTGTGGAACATCCGGCGAGCGCCACTACAGCGCACACCCCGGCGGCAAAGCCAACCACTCGCATCGTCTCTCCTCTTTCGCACACAACGACCACTCGATGTCTTAGACGCGCGCCCGGTCGTTTCGGTTCCATCCAGGGCAGAACTCAGGCTGGGACGTTCGCTCCGTGGCCGAGGTCGCGGAGGGCGGCCTTGATCTTGGTCTGGGCTTCGTCGAGGGATTCGGGGGTGGGGTCGGTGTTCGCGCCCGAGATGTCGAAGTCGCCCATGGTGTAGGCGGGGAAGACGTGGGTGTGCAGGTGGGGGACCTCGAGGCCGGCGATGAGCAGGCCGGCGCGGGGGGCGTCGAAGGCGGCGCGGACGGCCTGGCCGATCTTCTGGGCCACGCCCATCATCCGGGCCATCACGGCGGGATCCACGTCTTGCCACTGGTCGATCTCCGCGCGCGGGACGACGAGGGTGTGGCCCTGGGTGACGGGGCCGATGGTGAGGAAGCCGACGAACTCGTCGTCTTCCCAGACGAAGCGGCCGGGGATCTGACCTGCGATGATCGCGCTGAAGACGGATGCCATACCGGTGAGCGTAGCTAGATCGACACGAAATGCGACAGGATGCCCTGCACCTCGTAGATGTCGACCTGACGGTTGAAACGCTGCTTGACCGGCTCGTCGCCACTGCCGATCCAGATGTAGAGCTCCGCGTCGAGGTCGAAGGTGCCCGCGGTTTCGACGGCGAAGTGGCTGATCGACCGGTAGGGGATGCTGTGGTAGCTGACCTTGCGGCCGGTGACGCCCTGTTTGTCGACCATGATCAGGCGGCGATTGGTGAACAGCATCGCGTCGCGGACCAGGATGAACGCGGCGTACACCTGCTCGCCCTGCCCGAACAGCTTCGCGTATTCCTGCTGGGCGGCGGCCGGATCTATGCGACCGGCATTGCCCATCATCCCGTCGAGCAGGCCCATGGCATTCCCCCGTTTCGGTGGCGGCTGCCGCGCCACGCCTGGTCCCATTGTGGCGCAATCGAACCCGAGCCGCGAGGGCCGAGCCGCATCGCGACGGCCCGATCGCCGGCCCGAAGCGCCCTCGCGGGGGTGACGATCGCGCTACCCGATCGCGGACCTTGTATCGGAACGGGGCGTGCGAAGTACGCGCGAAGTACGCGACTAATCTAAGGCCGTGCGCGTACTCGTCATCGGTTCCGGAGCCCGTGAACATGCCCTCGTCCTGGCGCTGCGCCGGGATCCGTCCGTGACGGCGGTGATCGCTGCCCCGGGCAACCCCGGCATCGGCCAGCACGCCGAGCTACGCCCGGTCGATCCCTGCTCCGCCGACGACGTCGCCGCGCTGGCCGGTGAAGTGGCCGCCGACCTGGTGGTGATCGGCCCCGAGGTGCCGCTGGTGCTCGGCGTCGCCGACGTCGTGCGCGCGGCCGGATTCCCCGTGTTCGGCCCGTCGGCCGACGCGGCGCGGATCGAAGGGTCGAAGGCGTTCGCGAAAGATGTGATGGCGGTGGCCGGGGTGCGCACCGCGCACAGCGAGATCGTCGACAGCCCGGCCGAGCTGGACGCGGCGCTCGACCGCTTCGGCCCGACCTGGGTGGTCAAGGACGACGGGCTCGCCGCGGGCAAGGGCGTGGTGGTGACCGCCGACCGGCGCGCGGCCCGCGATCACGGCGCCGAACTGCTCGAGCAGGGACATCCGGTGCTGCTGGAGTCGTTCCTCGACGGTCCGGAGGTGTCGCTGTTCTGCCTGGTCGACGGTGAGACCGTGATCCCGTTGCTGCCCGCACAGGACCACAAGCGGGTCGGCGACGGCGACTCCGGCCCGAACACCGGCGGCATGGGCGCTTACACGCCGCTGCCGTGGCTGCCCGCGGAGACGCTGAACGAGATCGTCGACGACGTGGTGAAGCCCGTCGCCGCCGAGCTGGTCGCGCGGGGCAGCTCGTTCTCGGGCCTGCTGTACGCGGGTCTGGCGATCGGTACGAACGGCCCGGCTGTCGTCGAATTCAATTGCCGCTTCGGTGATCCCGAGACCCAGGCGGTGCTCGCGCTGCTGGACAGCCCGTTCGCCGAACTGCTCCACGCCACCGCGACCGGGCGCCTCGCCGAGGTCGACGCACCGCGCTGGAAAGACGGTTCCGCGATCACCGTCGTGCTCGCCGCCGAGAACTACCCGGCGCGACCGCGTACCGGCGATGTGATCACCGGTGCCGATGACGGCGCGCTGGAGGGCGAAACGCTGGTGCTGCACGCCGGTACGGATCAGCGCGCCGACAAGGCGCTGGTGTCGGCGGGCGGGCGTGTGCTGAACGTGGTCGGTGTCGGTGCGGACCTCGCGCAGGCGCGGGAGCGGGCCTACGCGCGACTCGCGGGAATCAAGCTCACCGGCAGTCATTTCCGGACTGATATCGGCGCGACCGAAGTTGTTGTTCCGGAACGTAACAGCGTCGCAGGGTAATTCGCGCGATCGGTGATCAGCGGTGCGCGACCGCTGATCACGATCGAGCGGGAAACGGTGGCGCAGCACGTTGCGCGGCTGCGCCGATCAGGCGGTGAGGTCGAGGACCTGGGCGTTCGGAGCATTCGTCTGGATGGAGGCGATCCCCTTCTTGGCGCCTTCCTTGCTTTCGTATCCCTGACTTTCGAGGACGATTTCGCCGTTGCCGGCCTTGAGGTGGAAACGGAATTTTCCCGCCTTGTCCTTGAATACCTCGAACTTGCCTGCCATGGTTGCCTCGCTTCGGTTCGGAGGAAAACACTCGACAGGTCTCACATTAACGTTCCCGTGATGTCGGTGGTCTCGACGCGATGTCAATCGAGACGCAATCCATGCACAGCGAGCCAGGCCTGCGGATCCACATGCTGGCCGTTTTGCACGATTTCGAAATGTAGGTGCGGGCCGGTGGAATCGCCACGGTTGCCGATGCGCGCGATCTGCATTCCGGCGGGGACGCGCTCGCCCTGGGAGACGAAGAAGTCGTACATGTGGCCGTAGATGCTGATGGTGCCGTCGTCGTGGCGGATGCGGACCCAGAGGCCGAAGCCCTGCGCCGGGCCTGCCTCGACCACGGTGCCGTCGGCGACGGCGTAGATGGGGCTGCCGATGGGGCCCGCGATATCGATGCCGCGGTGCATGGTGCCCCAGCGGGAGCCGAAACCGGAGGTGAACGCACCCTTCGCGGGCAGGCTGAACCCGCCGACGGACGGGGTCGAGCCGGGCACCGGCACCATCGCGCCGGGAACCACCGGGGCGCGCTGGCCCATCCAGTCCTGCCATTCACCCGATGCCGCGGCCGCCGCCTCCGCTTTCGCGCGTTCGAGCGTGGAACGGGCCGCCGCGGCGACCACTTGTGCCTCGCGGCGCTTCTCACCTGCGTCGATGGCAGCGAGCATGCGGGTCGCCGACTGGGGGTTGGGGAGCAGTTGCGGGGGATAGGCGACGGCCACGTGGATCGCTTCGCCGGGTGCGAGTGGGGCACCGTCGACGACGGCGCCGAACTGTCCGTCGGCTGCCACGAACACCGCCACCGCGGCCATTGCGGCGATGAGTACGCGCCGTTCGACCAGCACCTGACGCACCCGATCGCGACTCGGCCGCCGTGCCCACAGGGCTTCGGCTTGCGCCTTCGGCCGCCGCCAGAAGACCTTGCGCATCTCACCGCTACGCAGCTCACCGGCGATCTCCCCGACCACCGGGTACCGTGCGGCCCACTCCGTCATGCGGTCGCGCGCCGCTCCCTTCGACGGCAACTGCTCCCGCCAGTTCGCCTGCAAGATACGGCCATTGACGCTGACAGCCCGACGGCTCGCACCAGTTCTCGATCGCGTCGACTCGGCTGACCCGCTTGTCGTCGCAGTGTCTCCCGCCGACCCGCCCGCCGCTGTCGATTCAGCGTCCCCGCCGGACGCGCGAATGTCGGCGGTGAGCTGTGCGGATTCGGTGTCCACGCTCTCCTCGGGGGTGCCCGCCCGCACGTCCCGTGCCGTCCCTGTCCGCTTCATCCCGCCCCCGCGCCCCGGCCCCGACGTGACCACAGAGGTCGCGTCGGTGGCTGCGTATTCGCTGTCGGAGCCATTGTGCCGACCATATCTGTGAACGCCCGCAATCGGGTGCTCTACCGTCTCTCGGGTGTCCAGAGAATCGCGCCGGTCGGCCATCGCCCCTTTCTACGTCATGGATGTGTGGAAAGCGGCCGCTGAACGCGCCAGGTCGCACGGCGATGTGCTGGTGCTCGCGGCGGGGCAGCCGTCCACGCAGGCGCCCGCGCCGGTGTTGCGGGCTACCAGGGCGGCGATCGATCACGAATTGCTGGGCTACACCGAGACATTCGGCATTCTGCCGCTGCGCGAGGCCATCGCGGGGCACCACAGCGAGACCTACGGCTACGACGTGCACCCGGACGAGGTGGTGGTGACGACCGGGTCGTCGGGCGCGTTCACGCTGATCTTCCTGGCCGCCTTCGACGTGGGCGACACGGTGGTGGTGGCGCGTCCGGGCTATCCCGCCTACCGCAACACGCTGTCCGCGCTCGGCTGCGAGGTCGTCGAACTGGACTGCGGCCCGCAGACCAGATTCCAGCCGACCGTGGCGATGCTCGAAGCGCTGCCGGAGCCGCCGAAGGGTCTGGTGGTGGCCAGCCCGGCCAATCCGACCGGCACCATGATCGACCCCGCGGAACTCGCCGCGCTGGCCCGCTGGTGCGAACAGCACGGCACGCTGCTGATCTCCGACGAGATCTATCACGGCATCACCTACGCGGGCGCGAGCACGCCGACCTCCTCGGCGTGGGAGTTCTCCCGTGAGTCGGTGGTGATCGGTTCGGTGTCGAAGTACTTCTCGATGACCGGCTGGCGGCTGGGCTGGATGCTGGCCCCGGCCGACCTGCGCCCGGCGCTGCAGCGGCTGGCGTCGAATATGACGGTGTGCCCGCCCGCCATCTCCCAGTACGCGGCCGTGCACGCCTTCGGGCCGGAAGCCAAGGATGAGCTGGACGGGCATGTGCGCCGGTACGCGCGCAACCGGGCGCTGCTCCTGGAGGGCCTGCCCGCGATCGGAATCACCGATCTCGCGCCCGCCGACGGCGCCTTCTACGCCTACGCCGATATTGGTCATTTGACCGATAATTCGCGCGCCTGGTGTGCCGAGGTGCTCACCGAAACCGGCGTCGCGCTGGCGCCCGGACTCGATTTCGACACCACAAATGGAAACCACACGGTCCGTTTTTCCTTCGCAGGTTCCACCGACGACATCGCCGCAGCACTGGAGCGTCTGGGACGGTTCCTGAAGGGCTGATCTGGACACTTGTCAACAGTGATGTGCGACAACAACTTTGCGTAGTACGAACACATCTGTGCCGGGATACGGTAAAACTCAGTTATCCCGAATTCCCAGTGTTTCCCCGATGACGATTGCGCACGGTTGAACTGATGATGACTGGCACGTTGGCACGGTGACCACCGCAACGACCCCGAAAGGCGAACGACGTCGGCAGGCTCTGGTGGCTGCGGCGGCTGAGCTGTTGCTCGAAGGCGGCTTCGACGCCGTGCGACATCGTTCGGTGGCCTCGCGAGCTGATCTTCCACTCGCGTCGACCACCTACTACTTCGAATCGCTGGAGGATCTGATCGCCCGCGCCGTCGAGTTCAGCGGCGCGATCGAACTCGACGCGATGCGCCGCCGGGTCGGTGAGGTCAGTCATCGCAGGCGCGGCACCGAGGCGACGGTCGAGCTCGTGCTCGACGTGCTCGTCGGCCCCGACGACGGCGACCTCGACGCCCGCGGCCAGCTCATCGCCCGCTACGAGCGGTCCGTGGCGTCGGCCCGTCACCCCGAGTTACGTGAGGTCCAGCTCCGACTACGCACCCAGCTCGAAGAACTGCTCGCCGACGTGCTGCGCCGCTCCGACCGAGTGGTGCGCCCCGAGCAGTTACGCAGGATGGTGGCCGTCGTCGACGGTGCGGTGGTCGCCGCGCTGATCGAAGGCCACCCCGAACCTCGCCGACCCGCCAGGGCCGGTCTGCTCGAAATGATCGACATCGTCGCCCCGCCCGTGGTCCCCAACATGATGCCCCAGCAGGCCGAACGGGTGCGGCAATTAGACTGAGTGCTCGTGAGCCTCGTCCCGAATGTCCTCGCCACCCGATACGCCAGCCCGGAGCTCGTCGCGCTCTGGTCGCCCGAGAACAAGATCGTGCTCGAGCGCCGGCTGTGGCTGGAGGTGCTGCGTGCGCAGGCCGAACTCGGAATCGATGTCCCCGCAGGGGTTGTCGATGATTATGAACGCGTCATCGACCACGTCGACCTGGCCTCGATCGCCGAGCGTGAGCGGGTCACCCGCCACGACGTGAAGGCGCGGATCGAGGAATTCAACGCGCTCGCCGGGCACGAGCACGTGCACAAGGGCATGACCAGCCGCGACCTCACCGAGAACGTCGAGCAGCTGCAGATCCGGCTCTCGCTCGAGCACGTGTACCGCCACGGCATCGCCATCGCGGCGCGCCTGGCCGAGCGGGCCGCCGAGTACCAGACCCTGGTGATGGCCGGGCGCTCGCACAATGTCGCCGCGCAGGCCACCACGCTGGGCAAACGCTTCGCCTCCGCCGCCGACGAGATGCTGGTCGGGCTGGCGCGCGTGCGCGAGCTGATCGACCGCTACCCGCTGCGCGGGATCAAGGGCCCGATGGGCACCGCTCAGGACATGCTCGACCTGCTCGACGGTGACGCGAACAAGCTCGCCGCCCTCGAGCAGCAGGTGGCCACTCACCTCGGCTTCGCGAACGTGTTCACCAGCGTGGGTCAGGTGTACCCGCGTTCGCTCGATCACGATGTGCTGTCCGCGCTGGTACAGCTGGGTGCGGGGCCGTCGTCGTTCGCGCACACGATCCGGCTGATGGCCGGTCACGAGCTGGTCACCGAGGGTTTCCAGCCGGGCCAGGTCGGTTCGTCGGCGATGCCGCACAAGATGAACACGCGCTCGTGTGAGCGGGTGAACGGCCTGCAGGTGATCCTGCGCGGCTACGGCTCGATGGCCGCCGAGCTGGCCGGTGCCCAGTGGAACGAGGGCGACGTGTTCTGCTCGGTGGTGCGCCGCGTCGCGCTGCCCGACGCGTTCTTCGCCATCGACGGGCAGATGGAGACCTTCCTGACCGTGCTCGCCGAGTTCGGCGCCTACCCGGCGGTGGTCTCGCGTGAGCTCGACCGGTACCTGCCGTTCCTGGCGACCACCCGCATCCTGATGGCGGCGGTGCGCGCGGGCGTCGGCCGCGAGACCGCGCACGAGGTCATCAAGGAGCACGCGGTGGCGGTGGCGCTGGCCATGCGCGAGCAGGGCCGCGAACCCGATCTGCTGGATCGTCTCGCCGCCGATGCGCGGATGCCGCTGGACCGGGCCGGACTCGACGCGGCGCTGGCCGACAAGGCGGCGTTCATCGGCGCAGCATCGGACCAGGTCGCCGAGGTCGTCGCGCAGGTGCAGAAGCTGGTCGAGGCGAATCCGGACGCCGCGCGCTACACGCCGTCGCCGATTCTGTAGTCCCGTGCGAATCAGCCCGCCACTGCCGCCTTTTCGGCGCCGGTGGCGGGCTTTCGTGCGTCGGGGTCGATACCGTGGTCGGGTGAATCCGTACACGATCTTCGCCGATATCATCGCCGGGGCCGCCCCGTCCTCGAAGGTGTACGAGGACGACGAAGTCCTCGCCTTCATGGATATTCGTCCTGTGACGCCGGGGCATGTGCTCGTGGTGCCGAAGGTGCCCGCACCGAGTCTGGCCGATCTCGATCCCGCGTTGGGCGGCAAGCTCTTTCAGGTCGGACAGCGGATCGCCGCCGCGTTGCGCAGCAGTGAAGTGGCGGCCGACGGGGTGAATTTCTTTCTCGCCGACGGGGTTACGGCGGGGCAGGAGGTCTTCCATGTGCACCTGCATGTGATCCCGCGAAGGCCCGGTGACGGCTTCGGTCTGCGTGCGCGGCCCACGTCGCCCGCGCGGGCGGATCTCGACTATCTGGCCGGTTCGATCCGGGGCGCCCTCACCCGCTGACCCGGAATTCCGGCGAAGCGGTCATTGCAAACCGGAGAGTTTGCTGAAGAAACGCCGAACTGTCGAATGCTTCCGATTTGTTCACCTGTGGGTTATTTTGGACTGTCATTGGCATGCGGTTATGGAGGGTAGATCGTGCGTCGTACAGGTGTTGCTGCTGCAGTGCTGGCCCTTGCCCTCGGTGTCATCGGACCGGCGGTGGTTCACCCCACGACGGCGTCCGCCGCGCAGATCATCGGAGTCAACGAACTGACTCCGCACCGGACGGCGATCACCGTCACCTCGCCCGCGATGGGCCGCAACGTCGATCTCCAGGTCCTGCACCCCGCGGGCGGTGGCGCGCGGGGCACGTACTACCTGCTCGACGGCCTCGACCCCGGCATCGGCCAGAGCACCTGGACCAACGCCACCGACGCCGAAGCCTTCTTCCGCGACAAGAATGTCAACGTGGTGCTGCCGATGGGCGGCCAGGCCAGCTACTACACCGACTGGGTCACCGACGATCCGCGTTTCGGCCGGTACAAGTGGGAAACGTTCCTCACCCAGGAACTGCCCGGCCTGATCGACGGTCAGTTCAACGGCACCGGCGTGAACGGCATCGGCGGACTGTCGATGGGCGGCAACGCGGCCTACATTTTGGCTGCCCGGCACCCCGGCCTCTACCGGGCCGTCGCCGGTTACAGCGCCTGTCCGGACATCGCGATGGCGGCGGGCGCGATGATGTTCTCCATCGTCAACCGGGGCGGCAATCCCGGCAACATGTGGGGCGCGCCCGGCAGCCCCGAGTGGGCGGCGCACGACCCGGCCCTGATGATCGACGGGCTGCGCGGCAAGGCGCTGTACATGTCGACCGGCACCGGCATCCCCGGACCGCACGAGGCCGAACTCAAGCCCACGCTGGCCGAGAACATCTTCCTCGGCGGACCCATCGAGCTCGGCGTCAACACCTGCATGGTGGCCTTCGACCAGCGCCTGCGCGCCGCGGGCATCGGCGCCAAGATCGACTACCACCCGGTGGGCACGCACTCCTGGTCCTACTGGCAGGACGCCCTGCACGCTTCGTGGCCGGTCATCGGACCCGCGCTCGGGGCCTGAGAATTCCCACAGGCGACCCGGTTCGACGGCGGTGACCGCCGAAAAGCCGGGTCGCGGTGCGTTCGGACTACCTCGCGGACCGCCGACGCAGGACCACGCTCGCGATCACGCCGATCAGTGACAGCCCGGCGACGATCAAGACGTAACCCGCGGGCAGACCGAGGATCTCGACGTATTCCTTGCTCACCACTCGGTCACGCACGGGGACGTTCTCGGCGGCGGGACCCAGAAGGAAATCGCTGGTGATCGTCGCCGGGTGGGGGATGTAGATCGAGAGTTCGGTGAGGTAGTTGCCGCTCGCGGCAAGCGCTTTCAGGTCCGGATCGCTGGGTTCGCCGACCGGAGAGGCGAATTCGGTGGTGATGACGTGGGGTTCGGTATCGGGATCGATGCGTGCCACCCGGTGGTCGCTGAAGACGTACAGGTGGACCGACTGCGGTGTGGTCGCGGCGGCCGACATGCGCATCGGGTACACGAGGCGGTCGGAGTCGAAGGTGAGGCGGACCGGGTCCAGGGCGCCGGCGAGGGGCTTCGCGCTGGTGAGGCGCATCGCGACGAAGGACCAGCCCTCGCGGAGATAGGGGTCGAGCGTGGCGCTCACCTCGGGCCGGAGCTGATAGCCGTTGGTGTCCAGCCACTCGCGCACACCGGTGAGATCGCCGCCGCGCAAGGTGGTCGCCTCGAGCGGGCCCAACTGCACTTGGCTCAGCACGTCGGGACCCGAACCCGGAGCGGCGCCGGATGCGTCGCCGCCGAGCGAACCGCTGCCGAACCAGTCGTATTCGGTGACCCGCTCGGGTGCGGTCATGCGCGACAGCTCCCTGAACGAGTCCGGACTGCCCGCCGAGACGGTCGCCGGCGTCGGCGTCGGCACGATCAGGGCCGCGTCGGCACCGGTGAACTGCATTCCCAACCTCATCAGCACGGTCTCGCGCCGCCCGTCCCAGCCCACGACCGCGGACTCGTTGTTCACCCGCGCCGAACTGTCCGCGCTCACCACGCCGCCGCAGGCGCACGCGTTCGCCGGCATCACCGCTCCCGATCCCGCGGCCAAGGCCACCCCGGCAGTCACGACCAACGAACGCATTGCGTACCGCATCCCCATGCGGGTCAGGCTACGCACAACGGGCCTGCGGCAGATGCGCAGAAATACTCACTCAGCCGGCGCGAGCCCGCTGCCGCCGGCCGCCGACGGCCGAGTTGGCGGGCCCGGTGGGAGCGGGGCGGCTACGGTGGACCAATGGCTGGCGAGAATGAGACCGTGTCGGCGCCGATCGCGAAGAGGGCGCCCGTCGAGCGGGTCCACCACGGTGACACGTTCGTCGACGACTACGAGTGGCTGCGGGACAAGGAAGACCCCGAGGTCATCGCGTACCTGGAGGCGGAGAACGCC
>NZ_JBHWZY010000027.1:0-17561 GCF_042727815.1 Nocardia sp. NPDC060220 | reverse complement strand
GATCTCGGCGCCGTCCTCCCAGCTGTCCCACAACCGGGTCACCACCTCGATCGCCTCGTCGGCCTCGTGCCACAGCGACTTCGGATCTTGCACCTGCTTGCGCCCGAAGGCCTTCGCCTCGACCTCGGTGGTGGACACGGTCACCTCCCACCCCGCGCGGCCCAGGCTCGCGAAGTCGAGCGCGGTCACGGCCTTGGACGCGTGGAACGGTTCGGTGTGGGTGACCGGTACCTGCGGGATCAAGCCGATTCGGCTGGTCAGCGGGGCGGTGCGGGCGGCGATCGCGACGGCGTCGAGCCTGCCGCGGGTCACGGCCGCGCCACCGGACTGGATGCCGAACGCGTCGGGCAGGAAGACGGCGTCGAACCCGAGCTGCTCGGCCGAGGAGATCACGGCGGTCCAGTAGCCGGCGGTGAACAGGTCTTCGGCGCCGGAATCGGTGCGCCGCCAGGACGCGGGATGCGTTCCGGTGCCTACCGTTTCGATGCCGAGGAACAGTCTGGGCTGGCTCATCGGGTGAGGTCCTTTCCGTCGAGTGGATCGATCCGGGTGCCCGGCGCGGGAATCGCCGCGAGCAGCTCCCTCGTGTACGGGTGCCGCGGATCGGTGAACAGGGTTGCGGTGGGCCCGGTTTCGACGACGCGACCGTGGCGCATCACCGCGACCCGGTCGCTGATCCGGCGCACCACGGCCAGGTCGTGGGAGATGAACAGGTAGCCGAGGGCGAGTTCGCGCTGGAGGGTGTCGAGCAGGTCGAGGATCTGCGCCTGCACCGAGGCGTCGAGCGCGGAGACCGGTTCGTCGAGCACCAGCAGGTCGGGGTGCAGGGCCAGCGCGCGGGCGATCGCCACGCGCTGTCGTTGCCCGCCGGACAGTTCCGCGGGCCTGCGTTTCGTGAAATCCGCCGGTAGCGCGACCTGTTCGAGCAGCTCGGCGACTCGTTTCGTCCGGTCGCCGATCCCATAGGCGCGCAGGGGTTCGGCGATGATGTCGGCGACCTCCCAGCGCGGATCCAGTGAGGAGTACGGGTTCTGGTACACCACCTGGAACCGTCGGCGCAGCGTGCGCAGGCGGTTTCGGCGGGCGCTGGTGAGGTCGTGGCCGTCGAAGGTGACCGTCCCGCTGTCGGCGTCGGTGAGTCGCAGAGCGATGCGCGCCGTCGTCGACTTGCCCGAACCGGATTCGCCGACCAGCGCGAGCGTTTCCCCGCGATCGAGACTGAACTGCACATCGTCGACGGCGGTGATGGAGCCCGCTCCCGCGTGGAAGCGCTTGTGCAGGGCGTGAACCGACAGCAACGGTTTTTCCGCTCGGGGTCGCAGGGGCCGGAATTCGGTGGGCGACAGCGCGGGGGACGCGGCGAGCAGGCGCTGCGTGTACGGCTGTGCCGGGTGGTGCAGAACCTGTGCGGTAGTGCCGGATTCGACGACCTTGCCCTGCTCGAGCACCACCAGTCGATCGGCCCGTTCCGCGGCAACGGCCAGGTCGTGGGTGATCAGCAGGACGGCCGTCCCGCGGGCCGCGATCCGCTCGGCCAGCCGATCCAGCACCTGCCGCGCCACCGTCGCGTCGAGGGCGCTCGTCGGCTCGTCCGCGATGATCAGTTCCGGCCCGCACGCCAGCGCGATCGCGATCAGCACGCGCTGACGCTGCCCGCCGGACAGCTCGTGCGGATACTGCCGCGCCCGCAACTGCGGGCGATCCAGCCCGACCTCTTCCAACAGGTCGAGGGCCTGGAGCGCCGCCCCGCGCCGGTCGGCCAGCCGATGCACCAGCAGCGCCTCGGCCACCTGATCGCCCACCCGCAACACCGGATTGAGCGACAGACCCGGATCCTGCGGCACGAATCCCACCCGCGCCCCGCGCAGCCGCCGCAGGGCCTTCTCGTCGTCCGGGTCGATCCGCTCACCGGCGAACTCGACCTTGCCCGCCACGATTCCCGCCGAATCCCCGAGCAGCCCGATCACCGCGTGTGCCAATGTCGATTTGCCCGACCCCGACTCGCCGACGAGGGCGACGACCTCTCCGCGCGCCACCTCGATCGACACGCCGCGCAGCGCGGACACCGACCCCGCGCCGGTCCGATACTCGATGTGCAGATCTTCCACCTGCAGCAACGGCTGGTCCGGCGCGGCCGAACTCCGCGTCGGGTGCGTTCCGTTCGTCTTGTCGCTCATCGTGTTTCGGTCCTTCCCACGAATCGACCCACACGCTGAGCCGACAACACCACGGCGATGATGACCAGGCCCGGCAGCGTCGTCAGCCACCAGGCGGAGGCGAGGAAGTTGCGGCCCTCCGAGATCAGCGAACCCCATTCGGGGGTGGGCGGTTTGGTGCCGTAGCCGAGGAAGCTCAGCGAGGACACGGCCAGCACCGCCATACCGAATTCGACCGCGGCCAAGGCCAGCACCGGCTGGAACGCATTGGGCAGCACGTGCCGAACGAGCACCGCGTACCAGCGCACGCCGGACGCGTGCGCGGCCTCGACATACGGCGCGTGCCGCACCCGCAGCACCTCCGAGCGCATCACCCTGGCGAAGTTCGCGATCAGCGAGACACCCACGGCGACAGCCACATTGCGGGTGCCGAAGCCGAGCGCGGTGACCAGGGCCAGCGCGAGCAGCAGCGACGGGATGGACAACAGCACATCGACGACCCGCATGATCGCGGTGTCGACGATGCCGCCCGCGGCGCCCGACAGCAGCCCGAGTACCGACCCGACCACCAACGCGATCCCGACCGCGGTGAGCGTGGCGGTGAGCGAGAGCCCTGCACCGTGCACCATCCGCGTGTACAGGTCGCGTCCGAGATTGTCGGTGCCGAACCAGTGCGCCGCGCTGGGGGCCTGGAACTTGTCCGCGGGCACGCCGATCAGCGGATCGCCGGAGGCGAACACCGAGGGCGCCACCGCCCAGCCGACCGCGACGGCCAGCACCACGCCCGACACCACCAGGCCCAGGTGTGCGCGGGCCCATCGGGCAGTTCGGGCCACTCGGTGCACGCGCGCGACGCCGTGATCGGTCACCGATTCGGGCCGTGCGGTCGGCGCCGGTCGGCGCACGAGGATGTCAACCACGTTCACTCCGTTCGGTGTCGGTGTTCGAGCCATCCGATTCGCCGGATTTCCCAGCGACGGACACGGCGTCGGCGGGGGTGCCCGCGACCGGCACGCCACGAGCTCGACGTGTCCCGGTGATGCGCGGATCGAGCAGCGGATAGAGCAGGTCGACCGCCAGATTCACGCCGACGAAGATCAGCGCCGAGAGCAGCACCACGCCCTGGACCACGGGGATGTCCTGGTTGAGCACGGAGGTCTGGGTGAGCCGGCCGACGCCCGCGCGGGCGAACACCGACTCCACCACCACCGACCCGGCCAGCATCGTGCCGACCAGCACCCCCGCGATGGTGAACGCGGGCACGCTGGCCAACCGAGCGATATGACGACGCTGCACCCACCAGCGCGACGCGCCCTTGGCCAGTGCCACATCGGTGAACGGCTGACGCCAGGTCTGTTCCAGCCCGGCAGCGAGAACCTGGGCCAGCACCGCCCCGATCGGTAGCGCCAGCGTCAGCGCGGGCAGTAGCGTCCCGCGCAGCCCGGTCCCGCCGAAGGCGGGGAACCAGTGCAGCCGGAAGGAGAACAGCTGCAACAGGAGCAGACCGGTCCAGAAGGTCGGCACCGAAACGCCCAGCGGCGGTAGCGCACTCAAGGTATTGCGAAGCCACGGCCGCCGTGTGTAGGTGGCGGCGAACGCGAGGATCGTCCCGCCGACGATCGCGAAAAGCAGTGCGAGAGAAGCCAGTCCGAGCGTGGCCGGTAGAACGTCGCCGAGGGCTTCGGTCACCGGCTGACCGGTGTTGATGGAGCGCCCCAGATCACCGGTGACGGCATTGCCGAGTGCGGTCACGTACTGGTCCCACAGCGGCTTGTCCAGCCCGTAGCGAGCCTGCAACTCGGCGATCGCCGCCTGGTCCACCGGCGCACCGGTGCCCGCGCTGTCGGCCGCCATCGAGACCGGATCCGCGGGCAGCAGGTACAGCACCACGAAGGAGATCGTGAATGCCGCCCACAACACCCAGATCGCCTGTAGCAAACGAGAACCCACGTAGCGTGCGAAGTCCGCCCGGCCGTCCGCGCGCCGGATCTCGCTACCCGCGCCGTCGCGCCGCGGACTCCCGACCACCTCGCTCATCTCAGTGCCCGCTCAACCAGGTGTCGAAGAACTGCAGTCGCGCTGAGGCCTCGAATTTCAGATCCTGGGTGTGCGCGGCCGCTCCGATCGCCTGGGACAGCTCGATCGTCGGGACGTAGAGCCCGTTGTCGAGCACCTGCCGCTGCGCTGTCGCGAGCAGTTCCGCCCTGGCGGCCGGATCGTTCGTGGCGAGCTGCCGGTCGAGAGTTGTGTCGAGCTCGGGGATCGGGCCGCGTGCGTTGATATTGCGCCCGGCGAGCCCGAACGACGTGCGCAGGATATCGCCGTCGGCGCGGGTGGAGTTGCCGTAACCGGCGTCGACGTCTTTCGTGTTCTGCCTCGCGATGGCCTCCGGGGTGGAGACGAGATCGAGCTTCAGCTCCACGCCGATCTGGCGCAGTTGCTGCTGCACCAGCTCCAGAATCGCCTGGTTGCCCGCGAATACCTGGCTGAACGTCACCGCGAAGCTGAGTCGCTCGCCGTTCTTGGCCCGCACACCGTCCGCACCGAGCGTCCAGCCCGCCTGATCCAGGATCGACTTGGCCTTGGCCGGATCGTAGGCGAGCCGTGCCGACTGATCCAGGTACGCCGGGGTCGCTGATGCCAGGCTCGAGGTCGCCGGTTTGAACTGCGGACCGAGCACGGTCTCGACGAGCTGCTTGCGGTCGATCGCAGGAAGCAGTGCCTGCCGGACCGCCGGATCACGCAGCGGGCCGCGAGTCACGTTGAGCTGCAAGCCGAACGGAGTACCGGGGTTGGATGTCGACAGGATCCGCCCGCCGGTGGCCTCGATCTGCGGTGCGTCCTGGGGCAGTGCGTCGCTGACCGCGTCCAGCTGACCGGAGGCCAGGCTGCCGGTGCGCACACCCGACTCGGGTACCACGGTGAACTCGATCCGATCCAGGTACGCCTCGCCCTGGTGGCCGAAAACAGCGGAGCCCCAGTTGTAGCCCGCGCGTTTGGCCAGGGTCACCGAGGTGTCCTGCTTGTACGCGGCGTAGGTGAACGGGCCACTGCCGATGTTGTCACCAGCGCACCTGGCCTCGGCCGGTTTGGCATTGGTGGAGGTGGCCAGGATGCCGAGCTGCGGAGTCGAGGACGCCTGCAGGAACTGGGCGTTCGGCTGGCTGAACTCCACGCGGGCGGTGAGCTTGTCGACCGCCGTCGTGCCGACATAGCTGGTGAGGTAGCTCGCTCCCAGCTGTGCCTTCGCGGCACCGAGCTTCACGATCGCGTCGAACGTATCGCGCACCGAATCAGCGGTGAGCGCGGTGCCGTCGCTGAAAGTGACCCCATCGGCCAACTTGAAGGTGAACACCTTGGCGTCGGGACTGACCTCCCAGCTCTTGGCCAGCCACGGCGTGATCGCGCCGGTCTTCGGGTCCTGATCGGTCAGCGAGTCGACGATCTGGCGGGCCACATAGATGGTCTGGTTGGTGCCCGACTGCGCCGGATCCGAGCAGGTCGGAGCGCCGGACAGCCCGTAGCGCAACGTGCCGCCCGGCTGCGGCGGACCGGCTTGAGCACCGGAGCCTGCGGTGTCGCTGCCACAGGCGACCACTGTGGTGACGGCGGCCAGTGCGCCGACGGCGGCGGCGATGCGATGACGAGGACGGATCACGAGACAACTCCAGAGAATTGGCGGCCAGCGGCCAGGGGACGACTCGGAATGCGGCGGCGCAGCTCGGGCGCCACCTCGGCCTGGAACAGTTCGAGACTGCCCAGGTACTCGGATTCGGTGCGGCCGTCACGTTCGGCGGACAGGTGGATCACCTCGTGCCCGAACTGTTCGTGATAGCGGCCGACCTTGTCGATCACCTGCTCCGGGCTGCCGACCAGCGCCGACGAGCGGGTGACGAAGTCTTCGACGGTCTCGAACACGACCGGATTGCCGACCTTGCGCTGCAGCGAGGTCCGCGCCTCGAACAGCGGGCGGAACACCGCGACGGCCTCCTGCGAGGTCCGCGCCACATGGAAGCCCGCGGTGCCCGCGCCGACCAGCGCATCGGCTGGGTCGTGACCGTAGTGCGCCCACCGCTCGCGATAGTGGCGGATCAGCGCGGCGTACGGCTCGATCGGATTGGTGACGTTCGCCGAGAACACCGGATCACCGTGGCGCGCGGCCAGTTCCACCGACTCCAGGCTCGTCGCACTCCCGTGCCAGATCCGCACCCGCGGCTGCAGCGGCCGGGGCAACGCCTTGGCGGCGGCGAGCGAGGGTCGGAACTGTCCCGACCACGTCACTTCCTCGCTGTCCCACAGCGTCCGGAACAGCTCGTACCCTTCCCGATTGCGCTCCCACTGATCCTCGGTGGTGACGTGATAGAGCTGCGCCTGCGCCGCGCCGTTGCCCTTGCCGATGATCAGCTCGAGCCGGCCCTCGGACAGGTTGTCGAGGGTGGAATAGTCCTCGAACGCGCGCACCGGATCGAGCAGGCTCAAGGTGGTGACCGCGGTGAACAGGCTGATCCGCGAGGTGAGGGCCGCGATATGGCTCAACACCACCGGGGGAGCGGCCGACAGGAACGGATCCTCGTGCCGCTCACCGACCGCGAACCCGTCGTAGCCGAGTTCCTCGGCGCGCCTGGCCTGTTCGACCACCTCGTGCAGGCGATCGCGCGTCGTCGGGACCACGCCGGTGACCGGATCGGGCACCCGCGTGATCAGCGTCATCAGTAGGAACTTCATGCGGCGGGCTTCTTCGGCAGACCGGGCGGGTTGATCCGCGACTCGGTGACCTTCTCCGAATTCAGGCCCCAGCGATCGAGGATCTTCTGGTAGCTGCCGTCGGCGATCGCGTGCTGCAGCGCCTTGTGGATCGGGCCGATCAGGCCGTTGTCCTTCTTGGTGAGCGCCGCGATCTCGCCCTGCAGCTGCTCACCCGCGCCGGAGAAGGTGGCGATGATCTTGCCGTCGCTGGTGGCGGAGTGATAGACGGCCGCGGGGTTCGGGCCGATGTAGCCGTCGATGCGCTTGGAGGCCAGCGCGAGGTAGTAGTCGGTGCTCTGCTGGTAGTAGGCGATGTCGACCGGGGGCAGGCCCTCGGCGACGTTCTTCTCGTTCCAGCTCACCAGCAGCTGTTCCTGATTGGTGCCCGCGCCGATACCGATCCGCTTGCCCGCCAGGCTCTTGCGGTCGGTGTAGGTCAGCGTGCTGTCCTTCGGGACCTCGAGGGCGACGGTGTCGGTGCGGTAGGTGGCGAAGTCGTACTTCTCCTTGCGCTCCTCGGTGACGGTCACGTTCGAGATGAACGCGTCCACCTCACCGGAATCCACCCGCACGAAGTTCTGCGACCAGTCGGCCACCTGGATGTCGAGCTTCAGGCCCAGGATGTCGGCCACCAGGGTGGCGAAGTCGACCTCGGAGCCGATGACCGTCCGGTCGTCGGTGGCGTAGAACCGCAGCGGCGGCACGGAACCGGCGGGACCGGTCACCACCAGCGTGCCGCGGTCGCGGATGGCCTTGGGCACCTCGGCGGCGATCGCGTCGACCTTGGCGGCGCGCACCCTGCCCTCCTGGGCGGGGGACAGGTCGTAGGTGATCGCACCGGCCTGCACGGTGTCGGCGGCCTCGGGCTCGGCGGTGCAGCCTGCCGTCAACAGCGTGGCCGCCGCGACGATGCCGATCAGAGTGGAGAGCTTCATCAGTGTCGAAACCTGTTCGTGGGAAGGGATGTTCAGCGGACGCGGGACAGGAACGCCTGCGTGCGAGGGTGTTCGGGGTGATCGAGAACGCTGGCGGCCTCGCCCTGCTCGACGATCACGCCCTCGTCGAGGAACACGACCGTGTCGGCGACCTCGCGGGCGAAACCGATCTCGTGGGTGACGATCACCAGCGCGGTGCCGCTGTGCGCGAGATCGCGGATCACCGCGAGGACCTCACCGACCAGCTCCGGGTCGAGTGCGGAGGTGGGTTCGTCGAACAGGATCAGCCGTGGTTTCAAGGCCAGGGCCCGCGCGATGGCCACGCGCTGCTGCTGACCACCGGACAGACGCCGGGGGTAGGCGTCGACGAAATCGGCCAGGCCCACCCGTTCCAAAAGCTGTGTCGCCTCGGCGATCACCTCGCCGCGCGGACGGTGCTGCGCCGAGACCGGGGCGAGCACCACGTTGTCGAGCACCGTGAGATGCGGGAACAGATTGAACTGCTGGAACACGAAGCCGATGCGGCTGCGCTGGGCGCGCACCGCGTGGTCGGGCAGCGAACGCAGGGTATTGCCGCGTTGGCGGTAGCCGATCAGCTCACCGTCGATGTGCACGGTGCCCGCGTCCTGTGCTTCCAGATGGTTGAGCACCCGCAGCAGCGTGGACTTGCCGGAGCCGGACGGCCCGATCAGCGCGACCACCTCACCGGCGCGTACAGCCAGATCCACGCCACGCAGTACCTCGGTGCCGCTGTAGGACTTGCGGATTCCGCGCGCCAGCACCGCTGCGGTCATCGGGTTGCTCCTCGGGGTGCAGCCGCACCGGCGGCGATCTCGGTGACCTTGGCGCGGACCCGCTGCCACGGTGTCGGCGGCAGCTCACGCTGCGCGCCCTTGGCGTAGTGCCGTTCGATGTAGTACTGCAGGATCGACAGCGCCGTGGTGAGCACGATGTACCAGACGGTCGCCACCATCAGCAGCGGCACCACCCGGCCGTTTCGGCCGAAGATCACCTGCACCTGGTAGAACAGCTCGGCGATCGCCATCACCGACACGATCGAGGTGCCCTTGAACAGGCTGATCACCTCATTGGCCGCGTTCGGCAGAATCGAGCGCATCGCCTGCGGCAACACGATCGTGCGGAACTGGCGCCAGCGTGGAATCCCCAGCGCCGCCGCCGCTTCGAGCTGACCGTCGTCGACGGCGAGCAGACCCGCCCGGATCAGTTCGGCCGAATACGCCGCCTGATGCAGGGCCAGCCCGATCACCGCCGCGGTGAAACCGCTGATCACACCATTGACATCGAACTCGTAGAAGCCGGGGCCGAACGGAATGCCCACGGACAGGCGGGGATACAGGTAGGCGATGTTGAACCAGAACAGCAGCTGCACGATCAGCGGGATCGAACGGAAAGCCCAGATATAGGTCCAGGCGATCACCCGCAGCACGGGATTGTTCGACACCCGCCCGATCGCCAGCAGCGTGCCGATCGCGAAACCGAGGGCGGTGCCCCACAGGGTGAGCTCGATGGTCACCCGGAGTGCGGCCAGCACCGACTTCGCGGTGAAGTACTGGGCGAAAGTGCCCCAGTCCCAACCCGGATTGGTGATCAGGCCGTGCGCGAACTGGGCCACCAGCAGTAGGGCGATCGCCGCGACGGCCCAGCGCCACGGGTGCCACGACCCGGCGATCCGGGGCAGGTCGTCGACGGGCGCCTTGTCGGCGGGGAGAGCGTCGCCGGGCGGTGCGGGCGCGGTCTCGGCGCCGGATACGGCAGACGCGGTCATGGGAATCCTTCGGAAAACAGTGGAACGAGGCACAGTGACCTCCACCCGGCCAGCAACGGGTTCGCGATCTGGCGGCGCTCAGGCCGGACAGGTGGACAGCACGAAAATCTCCTCCATCGAACCCGGCAGAAGCACCCACACCCCGAAACGGGCGGGTTGCTGCGACGTCGTAGAGCCAGGTCTCTCGGTCGCTCTGGATGGTTGTGCCCGGCCGTCGTGGCCCGAGCTGAATCAGCATGTGGCATATGCACTAGTGCGCGCAACGATAGAAATCAACGTGAGCGCAGAGGTTGGAACCGATCGTGGGCACCGGCATAATTGCCCCGGTTCGGCGCGGTAGGTGATTCGCGCGCGGGCGCGTGCGTAGGGGTCTGGGCGACCGCGTCCGGGCGTAGGGATCCTGCGGACGCGTCGTTGGGTCCGGTGCCGAGAAGGGGGCGGACACCGGGCCGCGGCGGCGGGTTCGCTGCGAGATTGCGACGCGCCGAACGGCCGGTGACTTCACCTGTCCGGATTCACCCACCGCACGCGGTAGCGTCGGCCTTCTCTGCGTCGATGAGGAGTTTCGCCGTGATCGTTGCACGTCGTTCCACCACACTGACCTCGCTGACGGCCTGCGCCGCCGCGCTACTGCTGGCCGCGCCACTGGCCGCCGCCGAACCGGCCGCACCGGTGACGCCCGCTGTCACCCGGGATGCGCCGGCTGTTCGGCCATCGGCGGGCCCGGGTGATCTGCTCGGCGCCTACCAAACCGTCGTCGAGACGCTGAAATCCCTGGGTATCCAGCCGTTCCTGTACCCCACGGTCGCCGCGAACTGCACCGGTGACGGCGCGGGTCTCGTGCCGGCTGTCGCGGGCGCGGTCCCTGGGCCGTGGCCGGCGAACACCCTCCCGATCCCGGGCATCGACCTGTCGGCCGTGAAGTCCGGCCAGACCCTGTTCACCTTCCTGCCCTACGGGCTCGCCCCCGACACCGCCGCGACGAAAACCTCCGGTATGCAGGTGGCCTGGCTCAATATCAGCACCGGTCGCGGCGGCATGGCTTCGATGGGCTCGATCGCCGACATCGTTCGCGCCATGGTCCCGCCCGAGGTTCCCGCCGAACTGCGTCCCCTCGCCGAAACCGCCATCCGGGACTTCCTCTTCGCCGCCATCCCCGTCGGCGGCGTTCGCGCTGTCCCCGTAGACACCGGCCGCGGTACCGTCCTGGCCGCCGTCTTCGGCACCACCGACAATGCGGGCAGGTCTTGCTTCTTCTTTCCCACCATCGGCATTACCGAGGTCGCCTGAAACTCGCGGGTCGACGTCAGGCTCGGTATCGCCCAGTACTGGATCGTCCGCGTGGTCGACGACGACGGACCGGTGTCCTCCATCGAGCAACAGCGTCTCACTTCGGACGGCAGGTACGTCACCGAGCGGGTCGGGCTACGTGGTCAGGACCTTGTCACCGCAATCGACCTGGTCAAGGTCGAAATCGCCTGGGCAGATCTGGATCTGGACATCGAACAGTCGTCAACCGCCGGAGTGGCGACGGAGGCGGTGGTCATGCCAGGCGGGTAACGGCGTCGTCGGGCGTCACCAAAGGTCGCTGTTTCCAGCGGAGGCGGCCGGTGCGGTGGCGGTGGTGGGAGCGGGTCCAGAGAACGAGGTAGTGGGCTACCGAGAGGGGGTGGGCCATAGCTGAGGTGAGGTCGATGGCCGTTGGGGGGCGGCGGGTTTCGATGGTGCGGGCGGTCAGACGGCTTGTGACGGCGGCCAGGTAGCCGAGTAGGCCTGCTCGGCGGGTTCGGGTGCGGCCGAAGATCGCGGCCAGGGGCGGAATCCAATAGGCGAGGGCGGCGAGGATTCCGATGGCTGCGCCGGTGTCACGGCGGCCGCCGTAGGCCGACCACAGCCAGCGGGTGTAGCCGTCGGTGAGTTCGGTGGTGCCGGTGTACATTCGGGTGCTCGCGGCGGGGCCCGCGGTCACCAGGGCGGTGCGATGGCCTGCTCGGCGGATGGCGCGGGCCAGGTCCAGGTCCTCGGTGGCGCTGGCTGCTACGGCCGCGTGGCCGCCGCCGGCGCGGTAGGCCGCGGCGTCGACGGCGAGGAACTGGCCGCACGCTACGACGGTGGACGGGCGCAGGCTGTGATTGGCGGGGCCGACGGGCAGGGTCGAGGCCCACGACCAGGCCAGCAGGGGCTGGATGAGGCGCTCGGCGGTCGAACCGGCGTCCTGCCTCGGCCAGGCCGAGACCAGACCTGCTCCGCGCCTGCGCAATTCGGTCACCGCCGCGGCGATCGCATGGGGGGCCAGGCGGACGTCCGCGTCGATGAAGACCAGGGCGGCCGCGTCGGTGCGGGCGGCCAGGCGCGCGCACGCGGCGGCCTTGCCGGTCCAGCCGGGGGCGGGGTGGGCGGCCGAGCGCAGGACGGTGAAGCGCTCGTCGTCGGCGATCGCGTCGAGTGCGGCTTCGTAGGTGCCGTCGGTGGACGCGTCGTCGAGAATCAGCACGCTCAGGCGGGGGACGCCGACCTGCGCGCGAAGGTCGGCGATCAGCGCGGGCAGGCGCTGCGACTCGTCGCGGGCGGGGACGCACACCGTGACCGGTTCGATCACGCCCGCGACCCCGCGCGGCAGGGTGCGCAAGGTGACCAGGTTGTAGGCGGCGGTGGCCGCGCCGAGCGCGGCCAGACCGGTGCCCGCCCAGGTCAGGTAGCGGGCAGCCGCGCTCATGTCAGCGGCCCAGTCTGCGACTGGAGATTTCGCGCCACATCTCCGAGGGGGAGAAACCGCCACGCGGTGCGTTCGGCGGGCCGGGGTTGCGGTCGCGGAACGCCAGGCCCGCGATCAGCGCGGCCACCGCGAGGGTGATGCCGCCGACGATGCCCGCCCAGCCCGCGAACGAGCGGGTGTTGGGGTCGGCGTACTTCACCTCGGCACGCAGGGTCGACACCTCGCCCGCGGGCAGCTTCCACGACACCGTGTTCTCACTGTCGGTGGTCTCCCGGGTGCCGTTGGTCTTGGCGACGCGGGCCGGGAACGCCACGGAGAACTGCACGTCCGAGCCGTGCGGCGGCACCGATTCCAGGTCGACCCGCCCGGTGAGACTCACCAGATCGCCGCTGCGCTGGAATTCGAGCGTGAACATGCCCTGGGTCTGATCCGACAGGCCACCGAGCTGGCCGACCTCGCCGAAGGACAGATCGTCGAAGAACACCTGGGTACCCATGTACCCGTCCTGGTTGTAGTTCTCCACCCGCACCTTCGCCGCCAGCTGCTCCGGCGCCTTCAGCTGCGGCCCCTTGTCTTCAGGCCCCGTCGGCACCACCGCGGCGACGATCCGCCCCGACACGCGATCGTTCGACGACACCCCCATCGACACCTGCACACGCAGGCACCCGGCGAGCGCGGGCACGAGCAATGCCAGCAGGACGGCAACGGCCGCAACGCGCCGCGCGGGCACGGAACGACGCGGCGAAGGAGCGGGCATGTCGGCGACGGGACTCGGCTGCACGGTTGACATCGTGCCAGGCTCAGGCCCGAGAGCCCACACGACGGGCCCAGCGCTCACCACCCACCCGTGCCGATCAGGCATTTTCGCCCCGAATCGGGGTGTGTCGCGGCGGGGCCTGCCCGCTCAGAACGCGCGTCGCGCGGCCCGCGCACGCAGAAACAACGGGATTCCGAGCACACCGAGACCGAGGAATCCCCAGATCGCCGAGGCGGGAAGGCCGAGGAACACCGCGTGCGCGAGAGTCGAGCCGAGCCAGGTCCACCCGAACACCGCGACCGGGACCGCCACCGACGGGTCGCGCGGCGGCGGCAGGAAATGATCGAGCAGGGTGAGAATCACCGCCATGACCACGGCGACGAGCGCCCAGCCCAGGTAGTTGGTGTACGGGATCTCGGGGATGCCGGGCAGGCCCGCGTCGGTGACCGCCCAGGTCCATTGGCCGTCGGCCACCATCTGCGGATCGAGGAACAGATCCCAGCCGACCGCGCCGAGGACGAACAGTCCCACGCGCCCGGCATTCGACCCGCTGAGCAGTCGAGCGTCCGACGCGCTGTGTGCCCGCGCACGCACGGATCCGGACCGACCCGGGCGCCGCGTGATCGAGGCGCTCGAGGGGCGCTCGCGAGACACGAGCATGCCCGCGACGATCCAGATCGGGTACAGCCCGCCGGTCCACGCCAACGGCACCGCCAACGGGACATCGGCGAACGCGGGCCCGAGCCGATCGACGGCATAGGCGTAGCTGCCGAACGGGAATCCGGTCGCGGTGCCGACGATTTCGGCGGTGAGCCCCAGCCCGGACACGACGACGAAGAACCCGGCGGCCCACCGCAATCCACGAGTGGTCGCCGCGTGCAGCAGGGCGGTCGAGGCGGACAGCACCACGACCGCGACGGTGATCCGGTCGCGCGCCACCCCCGCGCTCAACGGGTACGTGATCTGCGCGAGCACCAGCGCCAGCGCGGTCACGGCCGGCATCGCGCGGCGTGGGTCGGCGCGTAACCAGGCGCGGATCGCGGCGAGAGTACGACGACCTGTGTCGAGAATCGTGCCGGTCATCGATGCCGCCGAACTGTCGGGCCGGTGCTGCCGTGCCGCTGACTCCGGCGGTGTGGCGGGCAGGCCTTCATCGCTTGCGCAGCGGCGTGAACCGGCGCTTGCGCCCGTCGCCGAGGACCAGCCGAGCCGCGCTGCGCCCGCTGGCTCCGGAGACTCCGCCGCCGGGATGGGTGGATGCGCCGGTCAGATACAGGCCGGGAGCGCCGGGGACGCGCTGGCCCGACAGCTCGGGCAGCGGCCGCCACAGCATCATCTGATCGAGTGACATCTCCACGTGCATGACGTTGCCGCCGCGCAGACCCATCTCCCGCTCGAGATCGACCGGCGTCTGCACGAATCGCCGGAGCACCGACGAGGTGAAACCCGGGGCGTACCGGTCGACCTCGGCGATGATCCGGTCCGCTTCGTGCTCGGCGTGTGCTGCCCAGTCGCCGCCGTCGGCGAGCTCGTAGGGATGCCACTGCGCCCACAGCGACAGCTGATGTTCGCCCGCGGGCGCGATGGACGGGTCGAGCGCGCTGAAACTCATCGCCAGCACCACTGGGCGTGGCGGCAGCGAACCGGCCGTGGCGGCGCCGTGAGCCAGTCGCAGCTGCCGGCGGTCGGAGACGAGAAACTGCAGACCACGGGCGGATTCGGCGGGGGAGGCGCCGGGGTATTCGGGTAGCCGGTCGGTGGCCAGGCGCACCACCATGCCGATGCCGGGGCCGACCCGGATGCGGCGCTGCCAGTCGTCGAGGACCTGGGCGTCGAAATCGCCCGCGCGCAACAGGTCGAGTGTCGACAGGATATGGGAACCCGCGATCACCGTGTCGGCGTGCAGTGTCCGGCCCGATTCGGTCGCCACCTGCCACCCGCTGCCGGATCGGCGCAGCGAGGTGACGGCGTCGCCGGTGTGCAGCTCGCCACCGTCGGCCCGCAGGCGCGCGATCAACGCCGCGCTGAGCGCCCCACTCCCACCCACCGCACGCCCGGGCGGCACGGTGTGCATGAGCGCGGCGAACCCTGCCATCGGCGCCGTTCCCGGCTCCGACATCGGCGGACCCGACTGCGCGCCGAACCACGCGAGCGACGCCTTGAGCCGTTCGTCGTCGAACCAGAAGTCCAGTAGCGCGTCACCGGACTGCAAGAACTCCCGCGACAACGCCGATCCGCCGGCCCGCGCGTCCAGCCCCCAGAACGAGCGAACGAGCCTGCCCGGCGTCGGCGGCCCGCCGAACGACCGCATCACCCGTGTGCTGCGCTCGCCCCACACCTCGACGAAGCGGCGATATGCGTCAGCGTCCTTGACACCGCAGGCGGCCGCGATCGAGGCGCACGTCTCGTCGAGGTCACGGTGGAACACGATCGGCGGGCGCGCACCGTCGGACGGTGTGAAGCCCCAGGGATCACAGTCGAGATAGCGCAACCCGAACCGTTCGAGCTCGAGCTCCTCGATGATCCCGGTGTGCCGGATCATGATGTGCGCCGAAGATCCACGATCAACGAGATGGCCGGGGAATCGCGCCACCGTCGATACCGCGCCACCGGGCACCTCGTCGCGCTCGAGCACCTGCACCCGGTGCCCGGCCCGGGCCAGATAACAGGCCGCGACCAGCGCGTTGTGGCCGGATCCGACCACCACCGTCGTCATGGGTGCGTGGGCGGCATCGGCAGCCTGCGGCCGAGGATGGCGAACGGCCGGGTATCGCCCGCGAACATGAAATTGCGGATCACATCGGTGAATCCGGCCCGCCGGTACAACTTCCAGGCCCGGTTCGCCTCCTCCGGGACCTCCGGCGTCGACAGCAGCACCGCGGCCTCGGCGCGGTCGGCCAGCAACCGCTCGAGCAGGCGCGCGCCGATCCCGCGGCCCTGCGCCGCCGGGTGGACGTGCAGCTCGGTGAGTTCGAAATAGTCGGCGAGCAGGTCACGGGCGGCGGTGTCGGGCCATCCGCAGCGCCGCATACCGGTCTGTACCTGCTGGTGCCACCACTGCCGCGGCGCACCGCTGTACCCGTAGGCGATCGCCAGGATCGGCGCGGTGCGCAGGTCGACGCCGCCCGCGTCGTCGGGCAGCACCGCGGCCACCGCCCGCCAGCCGGCCCTGGTGGTGTGTTCGGTCCACATCGGGGCGCGGTGATGCTCGGTGCCACGGGGGTATTCCATGGCGGCGACATAGACCGACAGGGCGTCGTGCAGGCGTGCGCGCAGGGCGGCGACGCTGAGGTCGACGATGACGGGTGCGGGGGTGTGATTCGGCTTGACGGCTGTCATGGCTCTCGTCGATGGCGCGCGGACGCGGAAAGTTGTCGGTGGGTGTCCCTATATTCAATCTCAATTCAAACGTTCGAATGTTAGTTCGAGCAGTGCGAGGGGCGAAAGGGGCAGCAGATGGCTGGTCACAACGATGGTCGAGCGCACGCGGGCCACGACGGGCGAGCCGGCGGACTACTACGCCAGGCCGATGCGCTGCTCACCGATTCCGCCTGGGAGCACGAACCGGGGGAACGGTTCCGCACCGCGTACCTGGCCGCGCTGCGCGGCGCGGGCTCGATGATCGCGCTCACCGGCGCCGATCGCGCGCCGCGGGCACGCTCGCGTAGCGCCTGGGTGTTACTGAGACGCGCCAGCCCGGAGTTCGTGATGTGGGCCGACTACTTCGAGGCGCACTCGCAATTACGGGCCGCGCTGGAGGCCGGATTGGACCGAGCGATCACCGACACACAAGCTGACGAGTTCTGCTCACGGGTGGGCGCATTCCTCTACGACGTCGACGATGCGCTGGTAGCCGCGGCTAAGAGCCTCCCGCAGCCGAGTCGTGGCCGCGACATGACCGCTTAGTTATGACCGAGTAGGTGGTACGCCACCGATCGAACTCGTATCATGGGGAGCAGATAGCCGCCAAGGTCGGCTACCCGTCGCCTACCCGGAGGCGACCAGCCACGCCTAGTGCCGGGGGAGGTACCGTGCCACTCTCCGAGCACGAGCAGCGCATGCTCGAACAGATCGAGAGCGCTCTCTATGCTGAGGATCCGAAGTTCGCCTCGTCCGTCCGCGGCGGACGTCTTCGCTCCACGTCGAGTCGACGCAGACTCCAAGCTGCGGCGTTGTTCGCCGTCGGCCTCTTTCTGCTCGTCGCCGGCATCGCCGCCCCGTTCAAGCCGGGCGGTTTCCCGATCATCAGTCTCGTCGGATTCATCGCCATGTTCGGCGCTGGTGTCCTGTTGATGATCGGCAACTCGCGTCGCGCCGCCCGACCGGACGCGACCGAGCCTCCCGCGGCGGGCAGCGGCCCGACCACGGGGCACCCGGCCCGCGGTGGTCGCCAGCGCAAGTCCGGCGGCTTCTCCGAGCGAATGGAAGACCGATTCCGGCGACGGTTCGAGCAGGAATAGCTCAG
>NZ_JBHWZY010000026.1:0-17655 GCF_042727815.1 Nocardia sp. NPDC060220 | reverse complement strand
CAACGTCTCCATGGTCTCGATGCTGTTGTGCATCTGGAATCCGACGTGCGTGCCGTGGCCGACGCCCGACTCGGCGAGCCGGTGCGCGAGCCGGTTGGCGCGAATATCCAGTTCCCGGAACGTCACTCGACGATCGCGCTGAATCAGCGCGATCCGATCGGGCATGGCGTCAACGGAGTGTTCGAACAGGTCGGCGAAGTTGTTGGCCATGTCAATCCATCTCTCGACGATCTCTCACACGACGGTGAGCGGCAGGGGTTTGCCCCGGTCGGTGAAGGCGAAGCCCGCACCGGTGCTGAAACGGGTCACCGCGACCTCGGACGCTTCACGGAACGGTTGTTCGGCCAGGTCGATCTCGACGGTCCAGCCGTGCTGGTCGGTAGCGGCGACCCGGGCGACGAACCGTGGGTCGACCCCGCGAACAAGGGCATCGAGGGGGCGAAGGTCCTCGGGCGTCAGCATCGAGGGCCACGCACCGTCGGTCCGTGCCCCGCTGGCATGCGGAAACCGCAGACGCACCCCGGATTCCACGACGGAGATGTCGATTCCCGTGTAGCCCAGCGGGTTCAGCGCCGGATGCACGCGCAAGACCCGGGCCAGCGCGTCCGGATCGCGGCCGAGGTTCAGGCAGTTGCGGATGCGCTCGGAGGTCAGTCCGGCGATCCCGGCGAACTGCTTGCGCCCGATCCCGAGGGCGGTCGCCGCATCGGCGCGTTCCCCGATGGCGACCATGAACCCCAGGGTCAGCAGGTGCTGTTGCAGGCAGATCTCGTCGGCCATCCGGCGCAACGCGGCATGGGAGAAATCGGCGAACCGCAGATCACTCAGCAGCGGCCCTGTGTAGTCGGCCCTGCCCTCCTCACTCACGTCGATGTCGGCCAGCTCGAGCTGCGCGGCAACGGAGTTCGTGAGCAGCGCGGCGTTGCGGGGAACCTCGGGCGGGACGTGCGCGGCATCGATGACGACCGTCCACGCGCACACCGGGGTCCGGTCGGCGGGCTTGCGCGGTGGGCGGTGCACCGGCCGCACCTGGGCGTGCGGATTGGTGGCCAGCGCCGTGGCATCGAAGGTGGGGTCCTCGATGTCGTGGCACATCGCCACCACGAACTCCTCGCCCATCGGCTCCACATCGGCCAGTGCCCCGCAGTGATCGAGCCAGAACTCGCCGTGATCGTGGTCATCGACGCGGAACCGGAAGTCCATGAACTGCGGTGGCGCGCCGATGTCGAGTTGCAGCCCTTTGAAGATGGTTTCGACGCTGTCGCCGGTGAAGCGCAGCGCGCGCTGCATCCGGCGGGTGTAGATCGGACTGGCCAGCTGCCACTCCTCGATCGCGACCGCCGTCATTCCCTCGCGGCCGAAGGCGGCGATGGTGTGCGCCATCCCGGACCGGTCGATGAGGTGACCGCACAGCAGCAGTTCGGGGACCAGTGCGGCCAGCTGGTCCCGGGACAGCTCCGCGTACCTGCTCATCGACGTCACCACAGGGAAGCGGGCGATTCGCCGATGGGGTACCAGCCGGGCAGCGGGTCCCGCGAGACGGAGCGCTCGATGCGCTGGTGCATGCCCGGCGACAGCGCGTTGTCGGTGATCATGTCGAGGAACATCGCCGAGACATTGCCGAAGTCGAAGAAGTCACGCTGCCAGGACCATTGGAAGTCGCCGCCGTAGCGGAACCAGCTGCCGCCGATGCCCTCGGGGGAGTAGTGGCGGCCGTCGGCGCGCTTGCCCTCGTTGATCTGCTTCCAGAAGCCGATGACGGTGCCGCTGCGCTCGTCGACGACGAACTCCTGATACGGGTAGGTCCAGCCCTCGAGGCCGAGCATCTCCTGGCCCAGGGCGTAGTCGCGGATCTCGTCGCGGCCGACGGCCATGAACTCCTGCTTGGGGCCGTAGTTCCAGCCGTAGGTGGCGTCGGCCGTGTACATCTCGGCCAGGGGCTTCCAGTCGCCCTTTTCCTCACATCGCTGGTTCTCCACGACCCAGCGCCGAACCATCTCGTCGAGTTCGGCCCGCTCGAAATTTGCCATCAGTCTGTGCCTTTCGCAGGGGAGTCGGATTCGCCGCCGTCGGCGATCGACAGAGCTCGGGTGGGGCAGTAGCGGATCGCGGCCTCGACGGCCTTGTGCTCCGCGGCGTCGGGGGTGGCGTCGGTGATCTGGACCGGGCCGCGCTTGGGCACGGTGAAGACCGCGGGCGCCTCGTCCTGGCAGACGCCGTGTCCCTGACACAGGTCGAGGTCGACCACGATTCTCATGACGCGCCTCCGTCCGGCGTCGGCCGCAGCGGTGCCTCGGGCTGCACCTCGACCAGCACCATGTGGGCACCTCGCGGGACCGAGACCACCGTCGCGACCGCGTCGGCGAGGTGGTGCGGTCGCAGCATGTAGGGGTGGCGGGCCAGGCCCCAGTCCTTCCAGTCCTGCAGTACCGGCCCGACGATCTCGGGAGTCGAATCCATGCCCATCCCGGTGAGGGTCGGGCCGGGACGTACCAGCGAGGCGCGAATTCCGGTGCCCTCCAGTTCCATGCGCAACTGACCGACCATCGCCTCCAGCCCGTTCTTGGCGGCGCTGTAGGCGCCGGACCGCGGCCGCGGGTTGTCGGCGCAATCGGAGCTGATCACGACGAGATCGCCACGGCGCCGCGCGGTCATCCCGGGCAGTACCCGGTGGACGAGACGTTGCGCGCCGACGAGATGGACCTGCACCTGGAACAGGAAGCGTTCCGGGTCCATCTCCCCGACCAGGGAGAATTCGATATCGCCCGCGCCGGAGACGAGGATCTCGGTCGGGCCGAGCGTGCGCTCGGCGGCCGTCACGAACTCGTCGACGGAGTCGGCATCGGTGACGTCGAGACGGTGGGCGTACGCCTCGCCGCCGCCGGCCCGGATCTTGGCCGCGATCTCCTCGCACAGTTCGACCCGGCGCGCGCCCAAGGTCACCGGATGGCCGAGTTCGGCGAGCGCGACGGCCGTCGCGGCGCCGATACCGGAGGACGCGCCGGCGATCAGCGCGGGCCTGCGGTCGGGATGGGGTTCGAATCGGGGCACTAGCTGACCTCTACTGTGATGGGGAGTTTGGCGAAGCCACGGACGTTGGTGGAGTGCACCCGTTCGATGCCGTCGGCGTCGACCTCGTATCCGGTGACGCGCGAGGCGAATTCGCCGAGCACGATGGTGGCCTCGAGCCGGGCCAGGTGCGCGCCGAGGCAGAAGTGCACGCCCGCGCCGAAACTGGCGAGCGCGCTGCTGTCGTTGCGGTCGATCACGTAGCTGTCGCCGTCGTCGAAGGCGGTCGCGTCGCGATTGGCCGAGCCGATCAGCAGCAGTACCTTGGCGCCGGCCGGGATGGTGCCGCCGTGGTAGTCGAGGTCGACCGCCGCGGTGCGGGCCACGATCTGGCTGGAGGTGTCGTAGCGCAGCGTCTCCTCCACCCAGTCGCTCACCAGTTCCGGGTCGGCGACCACCTTGGCGTACTCTGCGGGATTGGCCGCCGCCCAATAGAGTGCGTTGCCCAAAAGCTTGGTGGTGGTTTCGTTTCCGGCGACGACCATCAGGAACATGAAGCCGATGATCTCCTCGTCGGTGAGGGTGTCGTCGTCGATTTCGGCGTCCAGCAGCGCCGAGGTGAGATCGTCGGCGGGCGCGGCGCGGCGCTGGGCGACCATGTCGGCGTAGTAGCCGAACAGCCGAATCGAGGCGTCGATCGCGTCGACGGGCACATCGAGGACGCCCTCTTCGCGGTGCACCACGAGATCGGCCAACCGGCGGATCTCGGCACGGTCGGGTTCGGGCACGCCCATCAGTTCGGAGATGACGTCCATCGGCAACTTGCCCGCGACGTCGTCGATCCAGTCGAAGCTGCCGCGCGCGAGGGCGGGCTCGAGATGCTCGAGGGTGATCTCGCGGATGCGGACTTCCATCTCGGCGACGCGTTTCGGCGTGAATCCCTTGAAGACGAGTCTGCGCATCCGCATATGCCGTGGATCGTCCATCGCCAGGAACGACATCACCCGATGCGCGTGCGGACCCCAGGCCGCCGGATCGAGGGAGACGCCATTGGCGCTGGAGAGCCGGTTGCTGTCCCGAAAAGCCGCGATCACATCGGAATGCCGGGAAAGGGCCCAGAAATCGAGATCGGGATTGTGATAAAGCGGCGCCTCGGTACGCAGGCGGTGGTAAGTCGGATACGGATCATCGTGGAATCCGTAGTCGTACGGGTCGAAAGTCAGGGGTTGCACAGCGGCGCTCGTCATCGTGAATACCCCGGTTTCGATAGGTCGTCGCCGCCGGGTGCTGGGGTCGATCGCACCGAAGGAGACAGGTAGCTGGACATGTGTCTGGACGGTACCATCGACACAAGTTCAGCACAACGGTTTCCGGGCCGAAGGAGGGCCTCGACCGGCCGTTGTCGGCGGATTTGGAGGCTGGTCAGAAATCTGGACCAGTGTCTGGAATGTGGTCCAAATCATATGGTACGGTCACCGCCATGGCAGGGGTAGACGGCGAAGTCGCACCGGCTCGGGTCGGTGCGGCGGACACGGCCGACCCGGCTGTACCGGAGGCGGAACAGGCGAGTGCGGCCCGGATAATTCGGCGCAACTTCTCCGAGACCGTCCTTTCGAGCGTGGCGACGCTCGGCCGGGCATTGCGGATGGGCGCCGGCGCCGTCTATCTCGGGGCGAACGACGCCGTTCGCGGCCGATTCCAGATACACGAAACTCTCGCGCAGGCCTGGTTTCTGATCAGAGTCACCGCGGTGCCGAGCATTTTGATGGCCATTCCGTTCGGTGTCATCGTTTCCGCCCAGGTGGGCAATATCGTGTCCGAACTCGGCGCCGATTCGATGATCGGTGCCGCGGGTGGTCTCGGCGTCATCAAACAGGGCGCGCCGATGGCCACCGCGATGCTGCTCGGCGGTGCGGGCGCCGCCGCGATCGCCGCCGATCTCGGGGCGAGAACCATCCGAGAAGAAGTCGACGCGCTCCGGGTGATGGGCATCGACCCGGTGCAACGGCTGGTGGTGCCCCGCATCGCGGCCATGATGCTGGTCGCGCCGCTACTCAATATCTTGATCATCTTCGTCGGCATCAGCTCCGGGTTCGTGGTCGCGGTATCGGCGTTGAACGTCACCCCGGGCAGCTACTGGCAGTCCTTCGGTTCCTTCACCACCTCGGTCGACGTGTGGGTCTCGCTGGTCAAGGCGTTGATCTTCGGGTTCCTGGTCGTCGTGATCGCCTGTCAGCGCGGGTTGGAGGCCAAGGGCGGGCCGCGCGGCGTCGCCGACGGGGTCAACGCGGCCGTGGTGATGTCGATCGCCGCGGCCGTGGTGCTGAACACCGTGATCACCCAGGTGGTCACCATGTTCTTCCCGGTGAGGATGGCCTGATGAGCGCCGCTCCGTACTATCCCGCCGGGCTGCGCTGGGTGGGCAGACTGCGGCGCCGCCGCATCCGTCCACTCGGTCCGATCGAATCGATCGGCTTCGTGATCGGCTTCGGTTGGCAGGTGCTCTCGTCGGTGCCCTACACGCTCGTGCACTACCGGCGCCAGACGGTCACGATGGTGACGGACATGACGTGGGGTCGCGGTTCGGTGATCATCGGCGGCGGCGTGGTGCCCCTGATGCTGTTGCTCGGCGCCGCCATGGGAGCGTCCATCGGCATCGAGGCGTTCAGCGCGCTGAACCTGTTGTCGCTGGGTCAGCTCAGCGGCCTGATCTCGGCCTTCGGCGTGACCCGCGAGCTCGCGCCGATCGCGGCCGGGATCGGCTTCGCGGCCCAGGCCGGGTGCCGGATGACCGCCGAGATCGGTTCGATGCGCATCTCCGAGGAGATCGACGCGCTGGAATCACTCGGGATCCGGTCGGTGCCCTTCGTCGTCACGACGCGGGTCATCGCCGGGATCTTCGCCGTGGCACCGGCATTCGTGGTCGCGCTGATTCTGAGCTACGCCTCCTGCGCCTTCATCGTGACGACCATCCACGGCACACCGACCGGAACCTACAACCACTACTTCGATCAGTTCGTGGTCGGGTGGGACGTTTTCGCCGCGACCGTCAAGGTGATGGTGTTCGCCATCGCCGTCGTGCTGATCCATTGCTATCAGGGCTATTTCGCCACGGGCGGCCCCGAGGGCGTCGGTATCGGCTCCGGGCGCGCCATTCGGGCGAGCCTGGTGGCCATCATCGCGCTCGACATGGTCGCCACCATCGCACTGTGGGGATTTCAATCCCCCGTCACGTTCACCGGGTGATGCCATGCCTGCTTACGCCCTGCCGGGCACCGAAGTCGGGCCGCTGCGCGCCCGGATCCTCGGCGCGCTCGCCATCGCGCTCGCGCTACTCGCCGTGCTGGTCTGGCGCGTGGTGCCCGACAGCGTGCCCGCCGACCAGATCCGGGTCGCGCTGCTGGTCGGCGCGGTCGGCGAGGGCGTGGGGGAGGGCACCGATGTCCGGCTCGACGGCGTGCGGGTCGGCTCGGTCGACACGATCGACTTCGCCGGCCGGAGCAAGCAGCGAATCGAGCTGACGCTGAGCGGGTCTCAACTGTTCGGCCTGACCGACGCGCTGGCCGTCGACTACGCGCCGGGAAACCTGTTCGGCATCAGCGCCATCGAGCTGCACTCGACGGTGGGCGGTGCTGAGCTGGTCGACGGTTCGACCGTCGACCTGACCGGTCGCGACGCTGCTCGGGTACACGACGCCACGCTCTCCGCCCTGCTGAAAGCAACGGGACAACTCACCGACGAGGTACTGACACCGAAACTCGTCGCATTGCTCAGCACCGTCTCCCGCGATCTCACGGCGTTCACCCCGCTGCTGGAAGCGATCGGCACGACCGCCCGCTCCTACGCGGAGACCAGACAGCTACCGCCCTCGGTGCTGTTCGAACAGTTCGGTTCGGCGCTGACCGGTCTGCCGCCGATGCTGACCGGTGGCCTGACGCTGCTGAACGCGGAGTACACGAACAAATACCTGGCGGTCCCCGATCAGCTCCAGCGGTTCGGCCGGATGTTCGAGGGCGTCCAGTACCAATTGCTGCCGACGGTCACGCGACTGTTCAGCACCTCTCAGCAGTACTTCGGGGAGATCTTGCCGATGCTCAGCCTTGTCCTCGACCGACTCGCTGCCTCGGTCAGCACCCCGCAGCGTTCGGCGCAGCAGCTGAGCGAGCTGCTCACCCGACTCGACACCGCCTTCCAGGACACACCCGAGGGCCCGGTGCTCCGGGCCGAGGTCGCGCTCGACGGTGTGCCGGGTCTGGCGGCGCCGCTGGCCGCGATGCTCGGGGGCGGGCGCTGATGACGACGCGTGCCCTGCTGATCCGGGTAGCCACCGCAGTCGCGCTGATGGCCGTGGTGCTGGTCGGCGTCCTGCGCGTGATCGAACGACCCGTCGACGGCGAAACCGACACCTACGCAGCGCTGTTCACCGATGCGAATGGCCTGCGCAGCGGTGACGACGTGCGCCTCTACGGGGTGCAGGTCGGCAAGGTGCAGGCCGTCGAACTCGACGGCGCGCTCGCCCGCGTGCGCTTCACCGTCGCGCGGGATCGGACGCTGTTCCTCAACTCCCGGATCGCCATCCGCTACCAGAACCTCACGGGTTTCCGGTATCTGGGCGTCGAGCAACCCGACCAACCGACGGGCCGACGTGATCCGGCGTCGGTTTTCAGTACCGCGGAGACGGTGCCGGACTTCGACATCACCCGTCTGTTCAAGGGTTTGCAGCCGGTGCTGGCCGAACTCTCTCCCGAGGATCTCAACCAGTTCGCGACCAGCATCCTCGCGGTGATCCAGGGCGAGGGCACAGGTCTCGGGCGGGCACTGGGCGCCATCGACAAGCTCAGCCGCTTCGCCTCCGACCGTCAGGTGGTCCTGTCGACCCTGGCGCGCAACCTCGCCGAGGTCGCCGATCATCTCGACGGAAAGTCGGGCAACGCCATCACGCTGCTGACCAATCTGACCAACCTGTTCATGGCCATCACCGCGAAACTGCCCGGGCTGGTGGACTTCTCGATCGGCATTCCCGGTGTGCTGAAACCGCTGCGCAGCATGCTGACCGTCTTCGGGGTCACCGGCGAGCCGAACAGCGATCTCGACGCGGCGCTCACCCGAGCCTTCCCCGATCCGTACGAGGCGGTGGCCGCGTTCGAGAGCCTGCCCGGCCTCATCCAGTCGATGACGCGGGCGATTCCCCAGACCGGGCCCGGCTTCACCTGCTCGCACGGTGACGCCACCGCACCGCCACCGCTGCAAGTGCTCATCGCCGGACAGGGGATCGTGCTGTGTCACCGATAACGCGCCGACGCGCCATCAACGATCCCCGCGCCGGTGAACTGCGCTGGGGGATAGCGGGAATGTGCGCCGCGGTACTGCTCCTGGTCGCGATCGGTTTCGTCTATGTCACCGAAACCACCTCGCAGACAACCTATTCCGCCGACCTGACCGATGCGGGTTCGGTCCGCGTCGGCGACGATGTGCGGCTCGCCGGGATCCCCGTCGGGAAAGTGACCTCGCTGGACCTGCTGCCCGACCGGGTCCGGATGAGGTTCACCGTCGCCGCCGACGCGTTCATCGGCGATCAGACCACCCTCGATATCCGGATGCTGACCTTTGTCGGCGGCTACTACGTGGCGGTACTGCCCGCGGGCACGCAACCGCTGGGTGATGCGGTGCTGCCCGCGCAGCGAGTGATCGTGCCCTACAACCTGACCCGGGCATTCCAGGACGCGGTGGAGCCGGTGCGCCGCATCGACGGCGAGGTCTTCCGGCGCGATCTCGCCGCGCTGTCCACCGCGATCGACAAGAGCCCGGACGCGGTGCGCTCGGCCGTGCGCGCCGCCGGTGACGTGGTCGCGATCCTGGACGAGCAGAACGCGGACATCTCGCGCGCCCTGTCCATCGCCGACGAGTACCTCAGCGCACTGCGGGCCAACGCCGATGTGCTGGCGAACCTGATCATCACCCTCGGCACGCTCGAGCAGATCATCCAGACCAACAAGGTGGTGGTCGCGGATTCCCTGATCGATCTGGCGGTCGTGCTGAAACAGGTCACGCCGCTCGGACGCGCGTGGGATGACTCGATCCAGCAGCGGGTGGCCCCGCTCGCCGCGGCGGTCCCCGCGCTCGAAGAGCTCGGCACGCGCCTGGGCGCCCTGTTCGATTCCGTACGCGCACTGGAGGAGCGGTTGCTCCCGCTGCTCCCACCGGGCGGCGGGGTGAGTGTCGATCAGTCCGGGGCGACGATCCAGCTGCCCGCCGTCTGCGTGCCACTGCCAGGGGGCGGCTGTTGATATCGAAACAGCTACTCGGATCGCGTGGGCTGATGTCGGTCGCGGTGGTTCTGACTCTCGTCCTCGCCGGTGCCCTGGGTCTGCGACTGAGTACACCGAACCCGCCGATGCGGGCCTACTGCGCCGCAATGCCCGACAGCATCGGACTTTACGAAGGCAGCGCCGTCACGGTGCTGGGGGTGCAGGTCGGGCGGGTCACCGGTATCAGCGTCGACGGGGCCTCGGCGCGCGTCGAATTCACCGTCCGCGCCGATCGGAAGCTGCCGCTCGAGGTCGGGGCGGTGACGGTCAGCGACACCTTGATCGCCGACCGCCGACTGGCCCTCATCGGCAACGAACCTGTCGGGCCGGGCTGGAATTCGAGCGCGTGCATCACCAAAACCCTGACGCCCAAGAGCCTTACGCAGACCTTCGACGCCCTCGCCGGTCTGGCCGACCAGCTCAACGGCGCGGGCGATCCGGCGCAGCGGACCGCCCTCGGCGCCGGGATCACGGCCCTGGAACGCGCAACGGCGGGGACGGGCGAGCAGATCAACGACGTCATCGTGGCGCTGAGCCGGGCACTGGCCGCACCCGATGCGGCGATCGGTCACCTCGGGCAGTTGCTCGACGCGCTCACCGAGCTCGCCCACCGCGCACGCGGTGGCTGGTCGCAGGTGGAGACGACGGTGACCGGGTTGCCGCAGACTTTCAACGACATCGTCACCATCGCCTTTCCGCCGGTCATCGCGATCGTCGCCACTCTCGCCGATCTGCTGCCCCAGCTCAACGATGTGATCATGATGTTCGGCTCGCCCGGACTGCGCGCACTGGACGCGGTGCCCGACCTGTCGCGGATGATCGCGGCGGGGGTCGGCTCGCTGGCCGACGTGATCGCGATGGCGCCTGCCGTCGCCGGTGGCTTCGCCGGTGCTGTCGACCCGGCCACCGGCGCGCTGACCATCGGCTACGCGCCGCCGAAACTCGCACTCGCCCAGCAGGACTCGGACCGGATCTGCGCGGCCGTGCAGGTCGTCACCGGGCAGCCGTGCCTGCCTTCGGACGGCGGTGCGATGACGATTCCCGCGATGCCCGTCCTACTGGGAGCGGTGAGCGCCCGATGAAACGTGTCGCCCTGTTCGTCCTCGCGGTGCTGTTCGCCACCACCGGTTGCGGATTCCGGCCCGCCGATCTGCCCGTGCCGGGAGCCGATGTCGGCGGACCCACCTATCCGTTGCGGATCGAGTTCGCCGACGTTCTCAATCTCCCGCAGGGCGCCAAGGTGATCGCGGCGGGTGTCCGCGTCGGCGGGCTCACCGGCGTCACACTGGTCGACCCCGTCCCCGGCACGGCGGAGCGGGCCGCCGTGCCCGGGTATGCCGTCGTCGATGTCGAGATCCAGCGGTCGGTCCGGCTCCCGGTCGGCACCACCGCCGAACTGCGCCAGGAGACGCCGCTGGGCGACGTCCACATCGCCCTGAGCGAGCCCGCCGACCCGACCGCGGGCGAGTTGACAGCGGGCGCGACCATCCCGCTCGAAGACACCACCCAGTCGCCGCCGATCGAGGACATCCTGGCCGGATTGTCCACCTTCATCGGCAGCGGTGCGGTGACCGACTTCCAGGACATCGTGCGCACGACGAACGGGGTATTCCCCGAGGACCCGCGCGAAACAGCGCGAATCGCAGACACTCTCGGAGCCGACATCACCGACCTCGGCGACCACCTGAACTCGGTCGACGCCCTGCTCGACGGCCTGGAAGCCACCGTCGACGACGGGATGCGGCACAACCTGCCGATTCTCGACGAGCTACTCACCCCCTACGGCGTCCAGCACACCACCGATGCGGTGAACACCCAGATCAGCGTCATCTTCGTGCTGACCGCCCTCGGCCCGGTCGCGCCGAGCGTCCAGTGGCTCGGCCCGCTGCTGTCCTCCCTGGACGACACCACCCGCGCCGTGGTGCCCATGCTGCTCGGCAGCCGCCCCCTCGACACCGACGCGCCCTCGAACATGAAGGCGCTCGTCGACCTGATCAACACCGACCTGGTCCCGTTCGCGCAGCACGGACCCGCGATCGACCTGTCGATCACGCCCGGCGACCACACCGCCCGGATCATCGACTCCCTGCGAATGATCGGTCTGGTGCGATGAACCTTCGTGCGACAGTGTCACTCTCGGCGATCATGGCGGTGCTGGTCTTCGGGGTCGGGTACATGTCGCTCGGTGTGCTCCGGCTCGATCCGCGCATCAGCTTCCGCACCGCGGATCTGCGGCTGGCGCACTCGGGCGGGCTGGCGCCGAACTCGCCGGTCCTGCTCTCCGGTGTCCAGGTCGGGCGCACCGAGTCGGTGCGCAAACAGGACGGGGGTGTGCTCGTCCGGTTGCGGATCGACAGTCGCTACCGCATCCCGGTGTCCAGCGATGTCCGCATCGAGCAGCTGTCGGCGCTGGGCGAGCCCTACATCGCCTTCGCACCGGAGTCAGGGGCGGGCCCGTATCTCGAGGACGGCCAGGTCGTCGCGGCGGACCGCGTCCACCTGCCGACGACCATCACCGCGCTCTCGGCCCGGCTGGTCGAGCTACTCGACCAGCTCCGACCCGAGACGATCGCGAACCTGGTCGACACCTTCGATCGCGCGCTCGCCGGTACCGACGCCGCGATGGGGACGCTGCAGCGGTCATCGACGCTGCTCGCGGCGACGTTGCTCAGCCGCACCGAGGCGATCCGGCAGCTGTTCGCCGATATCCAAACCCTCGGTGGTGACATGGCGTGGCTCGGGCCGTCGCTCGCCACGGCGGGCCCGCTGTTCGGCGAGTTCGGTGTCACGCTGAACGCGATCGTCGAGTCCGGTGCGGAGCTGGTGGAAAGCCGCCCGGTCGAGGACTACTTCACCGGCGACGGCCTTGTCCCCTTCCTCGACAACCTCACCGCCCTGATCACCGAGATCGGCCCGAGTATCGCCCCGCTGGGACAGCTTCTCGGGCCGGTGGTCACCGACGCGGTCCATCGGACGCCGGCCATCGACATCAGCACCCTGATCGACCAAGCACTGCAGAACGTGGACGCCGACGGCACCGTGCATTTCCGCCTCGGCGTCAAATAGCCGGACAAAGGACTGACCATGAGTACAGCGACCGAAGTAGAAGCCACCGCCGCCGACGAACAGACACCGCGCACCGTCTCCGTCCGGCTCTCGACCGTCCTGGTCAGCGGCACGATCGGGGTGCTCGTCGCCGCGGTCGTCACGTTCGCGGCGCTGTATTTCTCGGCGCGGGCGACGATCGCCGAGCGCGACGCGCGCGCGGCCGACGCCGAGCGCGTGGAGCAGATCGCGACCGGCTACGGCGTCGGCGCGTCCACGATCGACTACCGCGACGTGCCTGCCTGGTTCGCCCGGCTCAAGACCGGCACCACCGGGTCTCTGGCCGCCAAATTCGACGCCACCGCACCGCAGTTGGAGCAGATCCTGCTCCCGCTGCAATGGACGTCGAAGGCGAACCCGCTCTCGGCGAAGGTGATCTCGGAAGCCGGTGGCATCTACAAGGTCAATGCCTACCTCGACGTGGTCTCCACCAGCGCCCAGACGCCAGAGGGAACGCGGACCACCGTCACCTATTCGCTCACCGTCGACCGGAATTCCGACTGGCAGATCACCGAGGTGGGTGGCCTGCAGAACGCCCTGCCGACGAAATGATCAGTAGGCGATGAAGAGGATCTCGTCCGGGGTGTAGTCGTGGCCGGGGTGGTTCGCGGCCAGGTGCTCTTGGGTCTGCTTGATCAGATCGGCCTCGTCGGTGCCGCGAATGCTGACGCCACAGGGGCAGTTGAGACGAGTCTTCATCGATGTTCTCCTTGGGTTTCGGCTATCCGAGCATCTTTCCGGACAGTAGTCCGGATTGTATTCCAGGTCATGTGTTAGCGTCACCCGCATGGGAGCTGTAGACGAGATCTCCGCCGGTACCAGCGACCTGTTCGCCCTCGCCGAACAGACCGTCGGATTCATGCCGCCGGAAGAGGGACAGGCGCTCTACACGGCCGCCCGCGCGTACGCGGGTGACGGAATCATCATGGAGATCGGCACCTACTGCGGCAAGTCGACCGTCTATCTCGGTGCCGCGGCCCGCGAAACCGGTGCCACCGTGTGCACCGTCGACCACCACCGTGGCTCCGAGGAGCATCAGCCGGGCTGGGAGTACCACGACACCAGCATGATCGACCCGGAGACCGGCGTCTTCGACACCGTGACCACGTTCCGGCGCACCATGATTCGCGCGGGTCTCACCGACACGGTGACCGCGATCATCGGCTCGTCGAGTGCCGCCGCCCGCATCTGGCGGGCCCCGCTGCGCATGCTGTTCATCGACGGCGGCCACACCGAGGAGGCCGCCCAGCGTGACTACGACAACTGGGTGCACTGGGTGGCCGGTGGCGGGCTGCTCGCCATTCACGACGTCTTCCCCGATCCCGCCGACGGTGGTCGCGCGCCGTACAACATCTATCGACGCGCGATCGACAGCGGCAAGTTCCGCGAACTCTCGGTCACCGGTTCGCTGCGCATCCTGCAGCGAACCGCCGCGTGTAACTGAGCCGGATCACCGGGGGAGTGCGTCGCGGAAGATGCCGTTGCCCGCGGTGGTGCGGCTGAGGGCGTCGGCGGCGAGCACGACCGCCGCCCCTGTCCAGGTGGTGCGCTCCTCGGGCCAGCGCTTGCCGTCGGTGAAAACGAGTCCGGTCCAATAGGATCCGTCCGATTCGCGCAGATGCTGCATCGCGGTGAACAGCGTGCTCGCGGCGGCGGTGTCGCCGATGGCATCGAGGGCGAGCACCAGTTCGCAGGTCTCGGCGCCGGTGACCCACGGTGCGTCGGACACGCAGCGAATGCCGAGATCGGCGACCACGAATTCGTTCCAGTGCCGCGCTATCCGGTCCGCGGCCGCCGCGCCGCGCACCGCGCCGCCGAGGATCGGGTAGTACCAGTCCATGGAGTAACGGCTCTTGTCCAGGAACGCGTCCGGATGATGGCGCAGGGCGTTGCCGAGCCGGCTGCGAGCCGCCGCCCAATCCGATCGCGGGTCGCCCACCCGCTCGGCGAGGGTCACCGCACAGCCGAGGCTGTGGAAGATGCTGGAGCAGCCGGTCAGCAGAGCTTCCCCCGATGATCCGGATTCGCCGGCCGACCAATGGATCTCGCCGTGCTCGCCCTGTTGCAGCCCGAGGACGAAGTCGATGCCTGCGCGGACCGTCGGCCACATCTCCGCGGCGAACCCGGTATCGCCGGTGATTGTGAGGGCGTGCAGAACACCGGTCGCCAGGTAGGCGCAGAAGTTGGTGTCGGCGTCGTGGTTCTCGATCACGCCCGCGCGTACCTGCGTGGGCCACGATCCATCGGAGCGCTGCGATTTCGCCGACCAGATGTAGGCCTCACGGGCCACGTCCCACAACCCGCCCACGGTGAGCGCCATCGCGGACTCGATGTGATCCCACGGATCGGTGTGGCCGCCGCTGAACCAGGGGATCGCACCGTCGGGTTCCTGTGCGGCGGCGATGGATTCGGCGGTCTGCCGGATCTCACGCGCGGAGACGACCCCGGGAACGGCCGGTAGCTCAACGGGCATCGCCGCGCACCGCCGGTTTCGTGAAGTAGAGCGCGACCGACTTGCCGACCAGCGGATTCAGCACACGTTCGGCGGTGCGCGTGAGCGCGGGCGCCGACATCATGTCCCACACCAGCATGCGGTGATAGGCGCTCACCAGCGGGTGCTTGTCATTGCGCACGCCGACAGCACATTTCAGCCACCAGAAGGGTGCGTGCAGCGCGTGCGCGAAGTCCTGGTGGTGGTAGCGCAGACCGCGCGCGGTGATCTTGTCGCGCAGCTCGTGGGCGCGATAGATGCGGACGTGACCGCCCTCGTTGGCGTGGTACTCGTCCGAGAGCGCCCAGCAGATGCGTTCGGGCAGCCAGCGCGGCACCGTGACCGCCAGCGCGCCACCGGGTTTGACCACCCGCGCCAGTTCGGCGATCGCCTGTGTGTCCTGCGGGACGTGCTCGAGGATCTCCGAGGCGATGACCACGTCGAATTCGTCGTTGCCGTAGGGCAGGTCGAGCGCGTCGCCGCGCACGGTCTCGGCCTTGGCGTACTCCGGTGCCTCGCCCGCCGCGGCCATGGCCTCGAACATGATGTCGACATCGGCCAGGTCGGCGGCGTTCTGGTCGAACGCGACGACGTCGGCTCCGCGGCGGTAGGCCTCGAAGGAATGTCTGCCCGCGCCGCAGCCGATGTCGATCACCCGTGATCCGGGGCCGATGCCCAAGCGGTCGAAATCGACGGTCAACATGAGGCCTCCAGGTGCTGCGCGGGGTCGGGCGGTGCCGTCATCGGGCGGTGCCCGGCGGGGTAGGGGAGTGGCGGGTGATCGCCTGGTCATAGATCGCGAGTGTTTGCGCGGCAACGGCCGACCAGCTGAACAGTTCGAGAACGCGGACACGACCCGCCGCGCCGAGGCGCTCGCGCCGGTCGGGATCGTCGAGCAGTTCGCCGAGCACCCGGGTCAGTGCGTCCACATCGCCTGGCTCGACCAGCTCGGCGCACTCGCCGACGACCTCGGGCAGCGCGCCTGCCCGGCTGGCGACCAGCGGTGTCGCGCTGGCCATCGCCTCGACGGCGGGCAGCGAAAACCCCTCGTACATCGACGGAATGCAGGCGATCTCGGCAGAGGCGAGCAACTCGGCGAGCTGCTCGTCGCTCATTCCGCTGACCGGGGTGACGATATCGGCGATACCGAGTTCGGCGATCAGCTTCTCGGTGGGGCCGTTCGGTTCCAGCTTCGCGACCAGCCGGAGCTCGACATCGCAGGTATGGCGCAGCCGGGCCACGGCTCTCAGCAGGTGTGCGATGCCCTTGAGCGGCTTGTCGGCACTCGCGACCGCGACGATGCGCCCGCGCACCCGCGGTGTCTCGCGCGGCCGGAACAGGTCGGTGTCCACGCCGAGGGGGACGGTATGCAACTGTCCGGGCCGCACGCCGAAGTCCTGCGCGATATCGGCGGCCGAAGACGAGGACACCGTGATGAGGTCCGGAATCTGCTGTGCCACTTGCTGTTGCATGCCGAGGAAGCCGTACCATCGCCGCACGAACAGCTTGCGCCGCCACGGGGTCGCGGCCAGATCGACCGCGCGGTCGCGAGTGATCGGATGGTGGACGGTCGCCACCAGCGGCAACCGCTCGGCGATGGTGAGCAGACCGTAGCCCAGGCACTGATTGTCGTGCACCACATCGAATTCCGTGGCGCGCGCGGCCAGCAGCTTGGCCACCCGCAAGCTGAACGTGCGCGGTTCGGGGAACCCGGCCGTCCACATGGTGGCGAGCTCGAGCAGGTCGACACGGTCCCGGATCTCGCGGGGATGCGGTGTGCGAAAAGGGTCTTCGTCGCGGTACAGGTCCAGGCTCGGCACCTCGGTGAGCCGCACCCGCGGGTCGAGATCCTCGGGATAGGGCTGGCCGGAGAACACCTCGACCTGGTGACCGAGATCGACGAGCCCCTGACTCAGGTACCGGACATAGACACCCTGCCCGCCGCAATGCGCCTTGCTCCGATATGACAGCAGCGCGATCCGCATCAGTGCACCGTTCCCGACTCGTAGCTGACCTGCCAGTGTTTGATGCCGTTGATCCAACCCGATCGCAGCCGCTGTGGCTCCGAAATCTGGGACAGATCGGGCATCACGTCGGCGATGGCATTGAAGATCAGCTCGATCTCGAGCCGGGCCAGGTTCGCGCCGACACAGAAGTGCGCGCCGGTGCCGCCGAACCCCAGATGCGGATTGGGGTCTCGCGAGATGTCGAAGCGGAACGGGCTCTCGAAGGCATCTTCGTCGAAATTGGCCGAGCTGTAGAACAATCCGACGCGCTGACCGGCGCGGATGAGTTGCCCGCCGAGCTCGGTGTCGGCGGTCGCGGTGCGCTGGAACACCGTCACCGGCGTCGCCCAGCGCACGATCTCGTCGGGCGCGGTCCGTGGCCGCTGCCGCTTGTAGAGCTCCCACTGATCCGGATTGTCGATGAACGCCTTCATCCCGTGGGTGATGGCGTTGCGGGTGGTCTCGTTGCCCGCGACCGCGAGCAGGATCACGAAGAACCCGAACTCGTCGGAGCCCAGCGCCTCCCCGTCGAGATCGGCGTGCACGAGCCTGCTGACGATGTCGTCGGCGGGATCGGTGCGGCGCTGCTCGGCCATGTTCCAGGCGTAGCCGAGGATCTCCATCGCCGCGGTGGACGAGGCGTCGGTGGTCGTGGCGTCGCCGTACTCCGGGTCGTCGTAGTTGAGCATCTGATTCGACCAGTCGAACAGCTTGCGGCGGTCCTGCTGGGGGACGC
>NZ_JBHWZY010000025.1:0-17967 GCF_042727815.1 Nocardia sp. NPDC060220 | reverse complement strand
CCTGCAACGAGAGTGACAGACGACCACCGAACCTGTCAACCACCGATCGTCGGCGCGCTCGTAGCCGCCTCCGGCCACCCACGCGATCTCCCGGTTCGGCGCGGCGGCCGGGCCGTCGCGACCGCAGCGGGAAATCGGTTGTCCACGTGCGCTTTCCCTTGTGATACTCCGGGTATGCCTGCCTTCGCCGATTTCGACCGACGCCACTACCCCACCGTCGATGTCGCCACCGGCTACGACGGCTGGGCCGACACCTACGAGCGCACCGTGATGGACGAGATGGACTCGGCGCTGCTGGATCGGCTTCGCCGCCCGGATTGGGCGGGAGTGCGCCAGGCGGTCGACCTGGGTTGCGGGACGGGGCGAACCGGCGCGTGGTTGCGCAGCCGCAGTAGCGCCGAGATCGACGGCGTCGATCTGAGCGCGGGCATGCTGGCCCGTGCCCGCGTACGCGGTGTACACCGCACACTCACCAAAGCCGACGTGTGTGCCACCGAATTACCCAGCAGCACTTACGATCTCGTGATCTCCTCACTGATCGACGAACACCTGCCGGACCTGCGCCCGTTCTACACCGAGGCCGCGCGGCTGGCTGTCCCGGGAGCCACGTTCGCCCACGTCAGCTACCACCCACAGTTCATGATGGTCACCGGCATGCCGACGCACTACACCCCGGCTGGGGGCGATCCGATCGCGATCAGCACCCACCTGCACCTGCTGAGCGAGCACATCACCGCGGGCACCGACGCGGGCTGGGTCCTCACCGAAGCGGCCGAGGCCCTGGTGGACGACGCCTGGCTCGCGGCGAAACCCAAGTGGGCCGACCTGCGCGGCCACCCGTTCACCATGGCGCTGGTCTGGACGCTCGACATCGCATAGGCACCGAGCCGCACGCTTCGAGGCACGCCCGACACGAAGGGAATCGCCCATGAGGGGGCGTGGCGGAACTAGCATCCGACGAAGGGAATCGCTGCGCTGAGGGCTCGGCAGATCAATGTGGCGCTGCGGGTGGGGTCCGATGTCAAACCGGTACACAAGGGGTGAACTTTGCCCATGATGGACGCCGTACGATCGAGTGAAGCGAAAATAGTCCACGTAGTTGATCGGAAGAAGACCATGTCACACGCCTTGAGCTCCACTTCGGCGGACGTGAGCGCCGATCTACCCGACGAATTCGTCCACCTGGCCAGATTGGCGCTCGCCGGGCGCGAGCAGGACGTCGCAATGTTCGTGCGCCGCGCCGCGCGCCGCCACCGGCATGCCAGTCCGGAACTGGCCGATGCGCTGATCGCGCTGCTGCGTCAGAATCCCACGCGCGCCAATCCCCTACGCGCGGAAGTGGATACGCCGATTCCGGTCGACGGCGACAGCCGGCTGCCGCTGCTGCGGGTGATCCCGCCCGGTTCCACCGCCGAAGTGCCGATCCTGGCCGCCGAAACCTATGACGTGCTCACCCAGATCGTCGACGAACGCAGGCAGGCCGACCGGCTGGCCGCCGCCGATCTGACTCCGGCCGGCAGCTTGCTGTTCGTCGGTCCGCCCGGTGTCGGCAAGACGATGGCCGCGGCCTGGCTGGCCCACCAACTGTCGCTGCCGCTGGTGGTCCTGGACTTGGCGACCATCATGAGCAGCCTGCTCGGCAAGACCGGCACCAACCTGCGCCATGCCATCGACTACGCCAAGCAGCGGCCGTGCGTTCTGCTGCTCGACGAGCTCGATGCCATCGCCAAGCGTCGCGACGACGATCGCGATGTGGGCGAGTTGAAGCGACTGGTGACGGTGCTGCTCCAGCAGATCGACGACTGGCCGACCGGCGGGGGCCTGGTCATCGGCGCGACCAACCACGCCGATCTGCTGGATCCGGCCGTGTGGCGGCGCTTCGATGTGAGCGTGGAGTTCGCGTTGCCCGAGGCCGAGCAACGCTGCGAGGCGATTCGCCGATTCGCCGGGCAGCCACTGCCCGACGGCGCGGTGGACGCGGTCGCACTGGCGTCGAAGGGCTTGTCGTTCAACGATATCGAGCGCGCGATGTTGCGATTGCGCAGGCGTTGCGTGCTCGAGGACCAGCTACTGCCCGGGCTGATGGCCGAGCATTCCGCGCGACTGGCAGCTGAACTTCCCAAAACGGATCGGTTACGGCTGGCACAGACGCTGACGGGCGTGTCAGGCTTGTCTCAGCGCCAGATCAGCGCGCTGACGGGGGTGTCGCGCGACACCATTCGTGGTTTCACGCATCGACGGGAATAACGTGGCAGCTGGGGGGATTCACCGGTGGCGGGACCGCGATTTCTGATCGGCTTCGGTGAGCGACTCACCGCGCCCATCTCTCCCAGCAGATCGGGCGGCTCGCCGCAGTCCCCGTACACGGTGGCGCAGGCGCGAGCCCGACTCGCGCCGATGCTCAGCGCGGCCACCTCGAGTGCGGACGCGTTGCCGAAGACGGCCTGCCCGGAGGACGAGACGGTCACGGCGGTCACTCTGCATCCGCAGTACCTGTCCAAAAGTGGTTATCCCACAAGACTTCTCACATCGATGCAGTTGGATCCACTGGGCAGCAGGCCGGTGGCGATCGCGCCGGAGCACGGCCGACCACGGGCGAGCACCCTGCTGTTCCTGGCGACGACCCGCGTCAATCTGCAGTTGCTCACCGCGCGGATCAATGCCGACACACCGCTGGGCGGCGCCGAGATCGGAATCGTCAGCCTGGCGGAATTCCGGCTCAACAATGCCGCCGACAGGCTCAGACTCGCAGCGCAACCGCGTAATTCGGAGACCGTCGCCGAATTGGTGCTGCACTCCGATCGCGACATCGCCCTGCAGGGTCTGCTCGACTTCTCCCGCGATCTCGATCTCGACGTGGCCATCGACCGCCGACTCGACAACGGTGGTCTGGCCTTCGTCCCCGTCACCGGAACCCACGCCGCCATCGCCGCGCTCGCCGGCTACTCCTTCACCAGGGTGATCCGCCGCATGCCGCGCATGCGCACCCAGCTCGGACGCGACACCACCACCAGGACAGCGCTGTCGACGTTCCGCCCGGCCTTGCCGACGGCCGAGCCGACCGACCGGGAACTCACCATCGCGGTCTTCGACGGTGGCATCCCCGCACGCACTCCGCTGACCCGCTGGGTCGACGCCCACACCTTCGCCGACAGCGCCGCGCCGCAGCGCACCTATCTCGACCACGGCCACCGCGTCACCTCGGCGCTGCTGTTCGGCAGCGTGGACCCCGTCCAGCCGGTCCCGGTCCCCTACGGCTACATCGACCACTATCAGGTGCTCGACGAGGACACCGACGACGACCAGTGCGAGCTGTACTCGGCCATCGAGCGCATCGATACCGTGCTGCGCCAACGCAAATACGAGTTCGTCAATGTCAGCATCGGGCCCGAACTCCCCATCGAGGACGACGAAGTGCACGCCTGGACCGCGTTCTGGGACGACTACCTCAGCGACGGCACCACGCTGGCCACCATCGCGGTCGGCAACAACGGCGAGGCCGACAAGCCGAGTGGCAATGCGCGCGTGCAGGTTCCGGCCGACAGCGTCAACGCGCTCGCGGTCGGTTCGTCGGATCGGGTGGGAGCGCAATGGAATCGCGCGCCGTACTCCGCGATCGGGCCGGGCCGATCCCCCGGCACCGTGAAGCCCGACCTGCTCGCCTTCGGCGGCAGCGATCACGAACCGTTCCACGTCGTCGAACCGGACGGCACCGCTGTTCCCGACTCCGGCACCAGCTTCGCCGCCCCGATGGCCCTGCGCGCCGCACTGGGCGCCCGCACCCTGTTCGGCCCGAAACTCGGTGCGCTAGACCTGAAGGCCCTGCTCGTGCACACTGCCGAAAGACGCACCAGTTCACCGGATTCCGACTCAGGACACGGCCGTATCGCCGCCACCCTGGCCGACATGGTTCTGTGCGGCGACGGCGAAGCCAGAGTTCTCTATCAGGGTGAGCTCACCCCCGCGAAGTACCTGCGCGCCCGGATTCCGCTCCCCGCAGCGCTTCCCGCCGGGATGGTCCGCATTCGGGCGACCCTGGTCTTCGCTACCCCGGTCGACCCCGCCGACCCGGGCAGCTACACCCGCAGCGGCCTCGATGTCACGTTCCGTCCGCATGACGAGCGGTTCGCCGAACCGACCAGAATCCACCCGGATTCGGCCCCGTTCTTCCGCGCGACCGAACTCGACCCCGAGGCCGTGCTGCGCCGTGACTCCCACAAGTGGGACACCGTCTTGCACGCCGAGCGGAGCAAGCGCGTCAACAGCCTGCGCAACCCGGTCTTCGACATCCACCACACCGCCAGGGAATCGGGCCATCCCACCGTCAACGCACAGCCGATCCGCTACTCGATGGTGATCACCGTGCGTCACGCCAAGGTCGACGACCTGTACGAGCGGGTGCTCAGCGCCTATGTCACCCAGCTCGAAGCGCTCCGCCCGACGATCGAGATCCCACTCGATGTCTGAGTTCCCGGCGGAGATCTTCGTCGACCCGATCGCGGCGCGGCGGCTGAGTTGTCAGAGCGTATACCGGCTGCAGCACCTGGGCGCGCGGCTGTTTCCGTGGCAGGAGGAGACGTTCACCGAGATCCTGCTCGGCCATCTCACCGGGGTCGACTACCGCATCGACGCGCCGTGCCCCGATTGCGTGCCGCCGCGGCGGTGCACGTCGTGGGGGTCGGCGACGCAGGCGACGGGATCGGGTGGCCTCCGGCTGCTGACGCGACCGGAGGAGGGCGGTAACCGGGCCCGTGGCAGGCGCGGAGTCGGTGCGGATTTCATCTACAGCGTGCAGGACCCTTCGGGTGCCAGCGAAGTGCGGTTACTCATCCAGGCCAAGCGGGCCAGACAGGGTGAACCGATCAAATCGGCTGCTCTGCCTTCCGCGCAGCGAGCCGATCTGCAGGACGCCGCAGCGCATTTCGGCGCCACCGCGTACTACCTGTTCTACGCCGAGTCCGAGTCGGCGCACGTCGGTCACCTCACCCGCTGCGCCGAGCACACCAGCCCCTCGGATACCTCGATCGTGATCGTCCCCGCACAGGTCCTCACCCGCGCGTTCGACGAGGACAAGCGGGGTTCGATCGCGGCGGACCTCGTCTTCGCACTCGGCCGCACCCTGCTGTGCCTGGACGGTTGCGCCCCCGCACCGGGCCTGTCGGCGTTCGACCGCGTCCTCGGCTTCGTCCGCGAGGACAATCCCGGCTACCAGCCCGTGGACCCGGCAACGCGACTGCCCGGCACGCCCGCCGTCACCGTCGTCGGCACACGCGCCAAACCGCCCCGGCGGCCGCCGTCACTCCGCGTGACCCGCGCGGGCCACCAGGTCGGCGACGGCGAGATTCTGTGGGTCGACCTGAGCGCCGCCGACCGTTGGGCACAGGCGGGCAGCTCCTCGCACATCACGGAGCCCAGCTGGTACGACGGCGTCGACGCCGACCGATTGCGCGAGCGAACCAGCAAGTACTGGCGACTCGCGCTGCACCGGGCTGTCGCGGTGCGGTACGTCGCAGCCTGGTCCGACGGTGAGGTTCGCGCGGTCTACCGCGTCCTCGACGATTCCCTGGTCATCCACCACGACCACGGCGGCAAGATCTCGTTCGACCTCGCCGATCTCGATCCCACATCGAGCATCCACGCTCAGGTCCGGCGCCGCGCCGAGACCTATCAGTCCGGGCGCTCGCCACGCGCACGCAACGTGGTCGGTTACCCCTGACCGATTGCCCCCGAGTTGCCTGATCACACCCAGTTTCCAACCATCTACGCACCCCATGATGGACACCCAAGATGATTGGGCACCTCCACTATTTGCTAGAGTTCCCTCTCATGTCCACGAACACGAACTCCGTCCGCGGCCTTCCCCGCTACCCGGTGTACGCGCTCGGACGGCTCACCAAGGCGCTGCACGCCGAGATCGGCGTCCCGTTGCGCGATCACTGGGTGCTCACCTTCATCGAGGAAAACGCCGACCTGACGCAGAAGAAGGTGGGCGACGCGCTCGGTATCGACCGCAGTGAAGTCGTCCGCCTGATCGACGCGCTGGAACGCGCCGACCTGGTAGAGCGCACCCGCGACGGCAAGGATCGCCGCAAATACCGGCTGCGGATCACCGAGGCCGGGCGCAAGCAGTGCAAACGCACCGACAAGCTGATCGCCGAGGCCACCGCCCGCGTGCTGAGCGGCCTGGATGAAGACGAACAGCGGACGCTGCACCGGCTGGCGGTCACCGCCCTCGGCGAATTGCCGGAATCACCGTCGTGAACAGCGCCGACGGCACGCCTTTCGCTGCCGTCCGGCAACACCCGCACCGAGTACCGTTGGCATCTGGTGACCATCCTGTTTGCCCTCCGGTAACCCGCTCATGAAACAACAGACACCACCGATGGGGGTCAACCGATGAGAGGTGGACTGAGCACGATGCTCGAGCCACACACTGAGGTACCGGCGGTCCTGCGCGACCCGCTGTTGCGCGCGGATCTCGCCGCGCCGCCGCGCACCCTGGTCGACATCCTGACCAGCACCGCCCTCGCACACCCGGACGCACCGGCCATCGACGACGGCACCGTTGTGCTCAGCTACATGGAACTGATCGCCACGATCGAGGCCAGGATGGCCGAGCTCACCGAGGCGGGCGTGCGACCGGGCGACCGGGTCGGCGTGCGGATGCCCTCGGGCTCCGCCGCGCTGTACGTGACGATTCTGGCCGTGCTCTACTGCGGCGCCGCCTACGTGCCCGTCGACGCCGACGACCCGCAGGAGCGAGCCAGGCTCGTCTTCGGCGAGGCGAGGGTGAGCGCGATCGCCACCGGCGACGGCATCGAGTCGGCCACCACGGCCACCGGCGACCACGACTGGAACACCCTGCCCACCCCCGCCGACGACGCCTGGATCATTTTCACCTCCGGCTCCACCGGCACCCCGAAAGGGGTTGCGGTAACCCATCGCAATGCCGCCGCCTTCGTCGACGCCGAGGCCCGGCTCTTCCTGCGAAAGGCCCCGATCGGCCCCGGCGACCGGGTCCTGGCCGGCCTGTCGGTGGCCTTCGACGCCTCCTGCGAGGAAATGTGGCTGGCCTGGCGCAACGGCGCCTGCCTGGTTCCGGCGCCGCGCGATCTGGTGCGCACCGGCGCCGACCTCGGCCCGTGGCTGATGCGCCGCGAGATCAGCATCGTCTCCACGGTGCCGACGCTGGCCGCGACCTGGCCTGCCCAGGCGCTGGAATCGGTGCGACTGCTGATCTTCGGCGGCGAGGCGGTACCGCCGGAGCTGGCCGAACGGCTGACCGGCGCCGACCGCGAAGTGTGGAACACCTACGGGCCCACCGAGGCGACCGTGGTCGCCTGTGCCGCACTGCTCACCGGCGAGATGCCCGTCCGGATCGGCCTGCCGCTCGACGGCTGGGACCTCACCGTCGTCGACCCGCAAGGCAACCCGGTGGGCGAAGGCGAAACCGGTGAACTCGTGATCGGTGGCGTCGGACTGGCCCGCTACCTCGATCCGGCCAAGGACGCCGAGAAGTACGCGCCGCTGCCCTCCCTCGGGTGGGAACGCGCCTATCGCAGTGGGGATCTGGTCCGCAACGACCGCGAGGGCCTGATCTTCCTCGGCCGCGCCGACGACCAGATCAAGATCGGTGGCCGCCGCATCGAACTCGGCGAGCTCGACAACGCGCTCCAGCATCTGCCGGGTGTCAGCGGCGCGGCCGCCGCGATCCGAACCACCAAGGCCGGCAACAAGATTCTCGTCGGCTACCTCACCGGCGCCGGTCCTGATTTCGATGTGAAGAAGGCCAGAGAGATTCTGGCCGAACAACTTCCGGCTCCGCTGGTGCCGCGACTGGCTGTCGTCGCCGACCTGCCGACCCGCACCTCCGGCAAGGTCGACCGCGACGCACTGCCATGGCCGCTGCCGTCGACCGACGAACCCGAGACGGGACTGTCCGGCACCGCGGCGTGGGTGGCGAACCTGTGGGACGCGATCCTCGGCACCCAGCCCACCGATCTCGACGCGGAATTCTTCGATCTCGGCGGCGGCTCACTGTCGGCGGCGCAGCTCGTCGGCGCGTTGCGTGAGCGGTACCCGCACGTCACCGTCGCCGATCTCTACGACCACCCGCGGCTCGGTTCGCTGGTCGAACTGCTCGACGGCAGCGCACCGGTCGCGGCCGTCGACGTGCGCGTCGTGCAGCCGACGCCGGTGCGCGCCCAGATCGCCCAGGTGCTGGCCACGATCCCGCTGACCACCCTCACGGGGTTGCAGTGGGTCACGTGGCTGACCGTGGTCTCGGGCATCGCGGGCTGGTCGGGTTCGCTGCCGTGGCTGCCACGCCTGTCCTGGTGGTGGATTCTGCTGGCATTCGTGCTGTTCATCTCGCCGATCGGCCGCATGACGATCTGCGTGGCGGGCGCCCGAATTCTGCTCGCCGGACTTCGGCCCGGGTCCTACCCCCGCGGCTCGGCCGTGCACCTACGTCTATGGGCCGCCGTACGCCTGTCCGAGGCCAGTGGCGCCGAAAGCCTGTCCGGCGCACCGCTGATGGTTCCGTTCGCTCGCGCGCTCGGCGCCAAGATCGGCAAGGGCGTCGACCTGCACAGCCTGCCGCCGGTCACCGGCATGCTCGAACTCGGCGACGGCGCCAGCGTCGAACCCGAGGTCGACCTGTCCGGCTACTGGGTCGACGGCGACATCGTGCACATCGGCGGTATCACCATCGGTGACGGCGCGGTGATCGGCGCCCGCTCGATCCTGCTGCCCGGCACCAAGATCGGCAAGAAGGCCGAGATCGCCCCGGGCTCCGCCGTCTCGGGCAAGGTCAAGGGCGAACAGGAATGGGCGGGTTCGCCCGCCACCAAGACCGGGAAGGCACCGCGCCGCTGGCCCGACCACTCCCCGGAACGCGCCAGGCACTGGCTGGTCGTGTTCGGCCTGTCGTCGATGGTGCTGGCCGCGATGCCCGTGTTCGGCCTGGCCGTCGGCGGCACCTTCATCGCCTGGTGGGTCCGCGAGGAGACCACGATCAGCGCCGCCGCCCTGCACGGTTTCGCCATCCTGCCGCTCGCCACGCTGCTCAGTCTCGGCGTGTACGCCGTGGCGACCGTGCTCGCGGTGCGGCTGCTCAGCATCGGTCTGCGCGAGGGCTACCACCCCGTGCGCAGCCGGACCGGCTGGCAGGTGTGGGCCACCGAACGCCTGCTCGATTCCGCCCGCACGTTCCTGTTCCCGCTGTACGCCAGCCTGCTCACCCCCATCTGGCTGCGCCTGCTCGGCGCGAAGATCGGCAAGAACGTCGAAGCGTCGACCGTGCTGATGCTGCCCAAGTTCACCGTGATCTCCGACGGCGCGTTCCTGGCCGACGACACCATGATCGGTAGCTACGAGCTCGGTGGCGGCTGGCTGCGCATCGGCGAATCCAAGGTAGGCAAGCGCGCCTTCCTCGGCAATTCGGGGATGACCGCGCCCGGTCGGCGCGTGCCCAAGAACGGTCTGGTCGCGGTGCTCTCGGCCGCGCCGAACAAGGCCAAGGCAGGCTCGTCCTGGCTGGGCAGCCCGCCGGTGCGGCTTCGTCGCGCGACCGAATCCAGCGACACCTCGCGCACGTTCGATCCGCCACTGCGGCTCAAGCTGGCCCGTGCCTTCGTGGAGACCTGCCGGTTGATCCCGGTGATGGTGACCTTCGCTATCGGTCTCAGCGTGCTGCTCGTGCTCGCGTTGATCGCTCAGCACACCGATTACCTTGTCGCGGCTCTTGTCTCAGGTCTGGTACTGATGGCCGCGGGCGCTGTCGCCGGTGCCATCGCGGTGGCCGCCAAGTGGTTGATCGTCGGGCGGATTCGCGCGGTGGAGTACCCGCTGTGGAGCTCGTTCGTGTGGCGCAACGAGGTCTCCGACGCCTTCGTCGAGACCGTCGCGGCGCCGTGGTTCGCGCGGGCCGCCACGGGTACTCCCGTCATGAATCTGTGGCTTCGCGGACTCGGTGCCAAGATCGGCCGCGGGGTATGGTGCGAGTCCTACTGGCTACCGGAGGCGGACCTGGTGACACTCGGTGACGGCGCGACCGTGGAGCGCGGCTGCGTGGTGCAGACACACCTGTTCCACGACCGCATCATGTCCATGGACACCGTGACACTCGACGCGGGCGCCACCCTCGGCCCGCACTGCGTCGCCCTGCCCGCCGCCCACATCGGGGCGGGCGCCACCATCGGCCCGGCGTCGCTCGTCATGCGCGGCGACGTGGTTCCGCCGTCGACTCGCTGGTGGGGCAATCCCATCGCGCACTGGACCGATCCCGCCTCGACGCGGGAGTCGAGGCAGCGCGGAGCCGCCTGATGCGGAGCAAGTTCTACGAGGACCCCATCGACGCGTACCTGCCGCAGAACGGCAATCGCGGCTACCGCGTGTCCCGCTACGAGCTGGAACTGAGCTACCGACCGGCCAGCAACCGGCTCGCCGGGCGTGCGGTGATCATCGCGGTCACCACTGCGGTGCGGCCGTGGTTCACCCTCGACATGTCGCAGGCATTGATGGTGTCGAAGGTTCTCGTCAACGGATCGAAGGCGGTGAAATTCGTCCATCAGCAGGGCAAACTCGCGCTCACGCCGCAGCAGAAGATCCCCGCCGGTGGCGTTCTCGAGATCACCGTCCACTACTCGGGCACCCCCAAGCCGGTGCGCGGCCCGTGGGGCGAGGTCGGCTGGGAAGAACTCACCGAGGGCGCGCTGGTGGCGAGCCAGCCCAACGGCGCCGCGTCGTGGTTCCCGTGCGACGACCACCCGAGTTCCAAAGCCTCCTACCGGATTTCGATCACCACCGACAGCCCGTTCTACGCGATGGCCAACGGCACCCTGGTCGGTAAGCAGGCCAAGGCCAGCCAGACCACCTGGGTGTACGAGATGGCCGAGCCGATGGCGAGCTATCTGGCGACGATCCAGATCGGCAACTACCGCAAGTACCGGGTCGGCGCCGTGGGTGAACCGGTACCGATGCACGCGGTCATCCCGCCGCGGTTGCGGGCGCACTTCGAACACGACTTCGCGCGTCAGCCCGAGATGATGGCCTTGTTCACCGAGCGGTTCGGGCCGTACCCGTTCGACGACTACTCCGTGGTCGTCACCGACGACGAGCTCGACATCCCGATCGAGGCGCAGGGCATTTCGATCTTCGGTGCCAACCATTGCGATGGCAAGCGCGGCGCGGAACGTCTTGTCGCACACGAACTCGCGCATCAATGGTTCGGCAACAGCCTCACGCTGAAGCGGTGGCAGGACATCTGGCTGCACGAAGGTTTCGCCTGTTACGCGGAATGGATCTGGTCCGAAGCGTCCGGTGGACCGACCGCCGATCAGCTGGCGCGGGCGGCGCGCGCGAACCTGGCGCGTCAGCCGCAGGACATCATCGTCGGCGATCCCGGACCCAAGGACATGTTCGACGACCGGGTCTACAAGCGCGGGGCGCTCACCCTGCACGCGCTGCGGCTGGAACTACGCGACCATCTGTTCTTCGAGCTGATTCGCGAATGGACCGCGCGCTTCCTGCATTCCTCTATTACTACGGAGGAGTTCGTCGACCTGGCCGGTCATTACAGCGTGGCGCCGTTGCGTGGGTTGTTCGCGATCTGGCTCGGGACCAAGCCGCTGCCGCAACTACCGCCGCTGGGCGGGCAGGCGCATCAGAACACCAGATAGCGCTGGGCCAATTCCTCGATGAACGGATCGTCGGCCTGCACCATCTCCAGCGCCTCGAGATCGTCGGCGACCGAGATGGTCCTGGCGTCGTCCTGCTCGGGGTCGGGTCCGTCCTGGGCGAGCTGACGCTGCAACTTCCGCCGGACTCTGTCTTTCAGTGAATCGCCCATATCTCCAGGGTGCCCGGTAATCAGCTCGCGAACCAGCGTCAGACGGGGGTGAGCCACGTTCCCCATGGCGTGTTGCGGAGCACGGTATAGAGGACGAGCAGGCCGAAGAAAGACCACACGGTCACCGCGCTGAGCCCGGGCACGCGCCACCGTTGTCCGCGACGAGCGCGCAGGATCCAGTCGATGAGGAAGACCGCGAAGGCCACGGTCAGCGGCAGAGCCAGCAGATTGCTGTGCAGCGAGTCGACGATGTTGCCGTCGGTGAGGTTGTGCATCGCGCGCATGCCGCCGCACCCGGGGCAGTACACCCCGAACAGCGCGTACACCGGGCACAGCCCGTAGGAACCCTCGACGTGCGGGTCACGGAAATGCAGCAGGGCCAGCGTGCCGACGCCGAGACCGGCGGCGAGCAGGGGTGGCGTCATCCGCTGCCAGGTCGAGCGCGCGGTACCCCGGTTCGGGTCCGCGCCGGAAAACTCGGCCGTGACGTGCGTTTTGTCCACTCCAATACGGTAGCGGCGGCCGTCCGCCGCCGCCAGCGCGACCGATGCCCGATCGTGCCCATCCGGTGTAATTTTTCGCTGATTTCAGGCGATTTCACAATGCCGACACGCTCGGTGACCCAGTTCACAACAAGTGGGACACTGTGACCCGCTAACACTAGCTAGCACCCTGGCTTGCACTGTACGGTGGCCTACGACACAAAGGAGTGCCGACAATGCTTGCGAAGTCGATGATGACGCTCGCGGCAGCGCGATCCATGGTCTCTCACCTCGAGACCGGCGCACTGACCGCACAGTTCCGTGCCGGGCTGCGTACCCGCAGTTTCGCCACCGCGAAATTCAACGCCCCCACCGTCGAGCACCGGGTCGTCCCGGTGACCACCGCGGACGGCGCGCAGCTCCGGGTCCATGTCTACGGTCCCGATACCGCCCCCACCCTGGTCCTCATCCATGGCTGGGCCTGCAGTATCGAATACTGGAACCCGCAGATCACCGCCTTCGCCGGCGAGTACCGCGTGGTCAGCTACGACCAGCGCGGCCACGGCGCCTCCACCCTCGGCACCGCCGCCCCCAGCGAACACACCCTGGCCGACGACCTGTCCGCCGTCCTCGACGCAACGCTGCGCGAAGACGAGAAAGCGGTCCTGGCCGGGCACAGCATGGGCGGGCTCACCATTCAGGCCTGGGCCAAGCATCACCCCGAACAGGTCTCCCGACGCGCGTCCGCCGTGCTGCTCGCCAACACCGCCAATGCCGCGATCCGCTGGGAAACCGACATGCTGCCGCTGCTGAACAAGCAGCTCACCGTCGCGCAATACCCGGTCACGCTGCTCGGCGCACCGGTACGGATGCCGCAGCCGGTCAGCGAGTCGCTGCTGTTCGCGCCGCTGCCGATCCCCGGCGGCTGGCTCACCCAGCAGGTTCTGCGCAGTCGCATTCTCACCCCCGAGGCCACTGCCGACGAGGTCGACTTCGCGATGGGCATCATCCGCTCCTGTCGTCCGATCGCGCGCGGGCGCCACGCTGCCGCGATGGCCGACATGGATCTGTCGGCGGGCACCGCCAACCTCACCGTCCCGACCACGGTGATCGCCGGCGCCAGGGACCGGCTGCTGCCGCAGCGCCTGTCACGCCCGATCGTCGACACCCTGCGCCGCACCGGCCACCTGGCCGATTTCCACGTGCTGCCGCACGGCCACCTCAGCAATGTCGAAGACACCGACGCCTTCGACGCCGTTCTGCACCAGATCCTGCGCAGCTCCATGAACTCTCGGGCCACCCGCCGCAACGTCGCTGCCCGCTGACCCGAGCCAGTTCTCCTGAGACCGATCAACGGCGATCGGCTCAGGAGTAACCGCGAAGAAGGCCCCCGACCTCGTCGGGGGCCTTTCTCGTAGGTTCAAGGGAGCAGCAGACCCCAGTACAGTGCCCAGAGCACGAAACCTGTTCCACCGCAGACCAAGAGGACCCATCGGGTCCGCGCTCCGGCGCTCGCACCGGCGAGGGTGTGACGGGCGCGGGCGAGCACGAAACCGAGCGCGACCACCGCGCCGAAGGCGATCAGCTGCAATGCCAGCCAGGGCAGGGTTCGGCCGAACAGCAAGGGGCCGAACGAGGTTGCGCGGGTGGTGAGGATGTAGCCGAGCTGGACGATCGTGCCGAGGATGCCGATCACCGTCGTACACAACAGCACTCGCGCCGGCAGCCGATCGGGCAGTCGCCAGGAGCGGACCTTTCCGGTGCACGCGTAGCCGCCCAGCGCCAGGATCGTGCCGAACAGCAAGGTCAGCTGCACCGCGGTCGATTCCCACCATGCGGTGGGAGTCAGCGCCCGCACCGAATGCCCCTGTGCCGCAGGTTGATCCGTTGTCGGCGGTGTCGCGGAGCCGGGAAGCCCGTTGACCCAATCACCCATGAGCTCGCCATATCCCGGCGCCAAACCGGAAAGTTTGTCGAAGCCATCGGTGGTCGGTTGTCCGGCGTGCTGGGCGTTCGGGAGGGTGCGCAGCGTGTAGTTCGTCTTTCCGGCATGCTCGAAGGCGGTCTGGAAGCCGCGCAGACTGTCACCGGGTGGAGTCAGACGGTCCAGATCACCCCAGATCGCCAGGACCGGCTGGGTGATCCGCTCCAGCACCGGGATCGGGTCGTAGTCGGCTTGGGCGAACTGACCGGCCGCGACCAGCTGACGAATACCGTTGCGGGCCAGCACATCGACCATCGAACCGCGCACGCCCGCCGCACCGAACCGCGTCTCGTTCGCCCAGTTCTGTTGCGCGGCGGGTGCGGCCGAATTCGCGCCGATCGTGATCAAGAACGCCGCGTCGCCGGATCGCGACGCGGCGAGGGGCGCGACCCATCCGCCCTCCGACAGGCCCCACAGACCCACTCGCGCCGGGTCCACCTCGGGCCGATTCCGCAGTGCGGCAACGCCTGCCAGCGCGTCGTCGGCCAGGAGGGAGTAGTCACGGTGCGACGGCGTGTAATCCTCGGTGCGCTTGTCGTAGCGCAACGCGACGATGCCAGCGCGGGCGAACGCCTCGGCGACATGGTCGTAGTGCTCGCCGCTGCCGTCGCCCGATCCGTGGACGAGCACGACGCCCGGCCTGCCGGACGCGCCCGCCGGAGCATGCACGGTGCCCGCGGTGGTCGTGCCGTCCGAGCGGGTGACGGTGATGTCGACGGTGATGGTGTTCTGCGCGTGCGCCGCCGGAAATCCGGCGACGACGGTGATCATAAAGGTGAGCAGGATGATTCGTCGGAAAAACGAGAGCACGCCAAGTCCTAGTTTGCGGTGTTCGTACGAGGTGCGGGGAAGGCGAGGAAGCGCGTCAGCACACGGCGGGCGCCCGGGCGATCCTGCGGGTGCGACTGCTGAAAACGCTTGAGCAGCGTCATGTAGTCCTCGAAGAATTCCTCGAGTTCGGTCGGCGTCGCGTAGATCGCGCCACGCGAGAAGGGCATCATGTCGGCCCACTCGCCCAGCTCGGCACGCTCGGCCTGGAAGCGCTGGAACATCTCGATGTCTTCGGCGATGTGCTGCGCGACAAGACCTTCCATCAACTCGCGGAGCTCCGGTGACTGCTCGCGATCCATCCGGTAGCGCAGGTCCTTCGGCGGCGAACGCCACCACCGCTCCTTGCCCTTGGCCAGTTCGGGCGCCTCTTCGATGAAGCCGTGTTCGGCGAGTTGGCGCAGGTGGTAACTGGTCGCGCCGGTGTTCTCGCCCAGCCGAGCGCCCAATGCTGTCGCGGTGGCCGGTCCGTTCTCGGCGAGCGCGCGCAGGATGCGCTGACGCAGGGGATGCGCGAGCGCGCGCAGCGCTGCGGGATCGGTGATCTCTCGGGGCGGTACCTCGTCGGCCATAGTTACAACGTACTCTTTGCACAAATATCTGTGCAAAGAAATTTATGCAACATGGGGTCCGGCCCATGGCACTATCGACAGCACGCTCGTCTCTGGAGACGGAGGGTCCGTGTACGTCTACACCAATCTGTCCGCCGCACTGCGCGACGAGACCTCACCGCTGCGCGAATACCTGCGCGAACGGTTTCCCCACACCAGGGGCGTGCAGGCCGAGTACCGGCGCGGAGCCGGACCACTACTCGTCGACACCGGCGGCGCGAACCCGGCCACCCTCGGCGCCGCGTTCGACTTCGAGATCAGGTTCCTGCTGGTCCCCGAACACGCGCCGGTTCTGCCGCTACTCGGATTCTTCGGCCATCCGCGAGAGTCGGCCGTCATCGAGTCGGTGATCGAGACCGCTCAGGCCGCGGTCGCCCCGACCGCCACCGACGTCGACCGACTCAGCCGAGCCTGCTGGGCCCTTGCCCTGTGCACCGACGTCTACCGGCGCGGCCTGCTGCGCGAGTTAGCACTGGACAACTTGCTCGAAACCGACCGCTTCACCCCCGAGCACCTCCTGGCCCTCGCGCCCCCCGACGCCATCCGCCAACTCTGGGAACTCCGCGGCCTCGCCGAAGAACACCTCCTCCCCCACCTGCACCCCCCGACCTTCCCCGGCCCCACCTTCGATGCCTCGGTCCTGTGCAACGCCGACGCCGACCTCATCAGCGCAGGCCTGCTCCTCGACCTCAAAACCCACCTCGGCCCGAAGAACCAGCGCACCGGCATCCGCGCCGACTCCCTGACCTCCCACGACCTCTACCAGGTCATCGCCTACGTCCTCTTCGACCACACCGACACCTACGCCCTCACCCACCTCGGCCTCTACTCAGCCCGCTACGCCCACCTGGCCACCTGGCCCCTCCCCGACCTCCTCACCACCCTCGCAGGCGCCCCGATCGACATCACCCACGAACGCCGAACAGTCTGGAACCTCCTCGGCGGCCACTAGATACAGCAAAAGACCCTCCCCGGTTTCCCGGAAAGGGTCTGATGACCTCGGAGCCGCCTGGGGGAATCGAACCCCCGACCTTTTCATTACGAGTGAAGCGCTCTACCGACTGAGCTAAGGCGGCGTGCCATTTCGGCGACGCGAGTCTATCGCGGGAAGGGGTAGAACGCGAAAACGGGTGGTCAGGTGGTGCGGGCGGTGATGAGGGTGGCGGTCATGGCGGCGATGGCGAAGCGAGGTTTCACGTTGAGGTCGAGGGCTTCGCGGCAAGCCAGGACGGCGTCGATGCTGCGGAGCAGGCCTTCGGGGCGGACGTTGGTGGCGAGGTCGGTGATCTCGTCGGCCATGTCGGGGTGGGTGAGGGTGATGGGGGCGCCGCGGCCGGCGAATCGCATGGCCAGGGCGTCGCGGTACATGCCGGCGATGTCGATGAGGGCGCGATCGAGTGCGTCGCGGCCGGTGCGGGTGGCGCGGGACTTCTGGCGGCGTTCGAGGTCTTTGAGAACGCCCGCCGAACCGCGGGTGGCGGACGCCGAGCCCTTGCCGGTGCCGCCCGCGCCGAGAGCGGTGGCGAGTTCGTCGCGTTCGCGGTCGTCGCGATCGGCGCTCATCAGTTTGGCTTCGTCGTCGGCTGACTTCACCAGTTCGTCGGCGGCGGCGTAGGCGGCGCCGGGGCGCTCGGTCGCGGTGACCAGAGCGAGGGCACGCTTGCGTCGCTGGCGAGAGTCCTCGTCGGTGGCGAGGCGGCGGGCTCGACCGACATGGCCGCCGCTGATCGAAGCAGCCCAGTCGGCGGTCTTCGCGTCGAGTCGGTCGCGCTCGCGAAGGACCTGGGCGATCGCGGGAACGGTCGGTGTCACGAGGTGAACGTGCCTGCACCGCGAGCGCAGGGTGACGGAGATGTCCTCGGGGTCGACGGTGGGAGCACACAGCAGGAAGACAGTGCGGTCCGGCGGTTCCTCGACCACCTTGAGCAGCGCGTTGGCGGCCCCCTCGGTGAGGCGGTCGGCATCTTCGACGACCACGACCTGCCAGCGACCGGTGCTCGGGCGGCGTGCCGCGATCTGCACGATGGCCCGCATCTCCTTGGTGCTGATGCTCAGTCCCTCGGGGATGATGCGCCGCACGTCACCGTGGGTACCGGCCATCGTGGTGGTGCAGGCATGGATCCCCGGCACGATGTAGTGCTTGCCGTAGTGGCCGATGTGGTGCACCTTCGACGGATCGGTGTAGATGCCGCGTTCGGCATCGCGCACTAC
>NZ_JBHWZY010000024.1:0-18092 GCF_042727815.1 Nocardia sp. NPDC060220 | reverse complement strand
GGCCCTGATCCACCACGCCGTTCGCACCGAAACGCTCATGCTGTGCCCCTTTCGCATGGTCGGGCGGCCCGCCTGGCGACCCGAGGTGCCCGCTGACCGCTCATGCCCGGATCCTCGCATGACGGACCCCCGCTGACCGGGAGTTCGTGTGCGCACGGTCATCGCGTCGCGCGGTGCCGACCGGACGCGCGGACGGTGACGGGCGGGTGCCGTGGTGTGTCGTTGGTCTCCGCGACGGCGCGAGCGGGCGACGCGCGGGAAAACCGGTGGCGGGCTTCGCTAGGCTGGTAGGCGCAATGACCAGGACAGCTAGCACCGGAACCCGCGCGCTGCGCACCCGCCTGGCGGAGGTCTCGCTGCGCGATGAACATCGGCTCCGGCGCAAGCTCGACCGTGCGCGCCCCGACGACCTGCCCGCCGTCGAGGCCGAGATCGCCACCGCCGAGACCCGCGTGGCCAATCGCCGCGCGGCGCTTCCGCAGATCACCTACCCCGAACAACTGCCGGTTTCCGCGCGCCGCGACGACATCGCCGCCGCCATCGCCGCCAACCAGGTTGTGATCGTGGCCGGTGAGACGGGCTCGGGCAAGACCACCCAGATCCCGAAGATCTGCCTCGAACTCGGTCGCGGAATCCGCGGCACCATCGGTCACACCCAGCCGCGCAGGCTCGCCGCGCGCACCGTGGCCGAACGCATCGCCGAGGAACTGGGCACCGAACTCGGCGACGTCGTCGGCTATACCGTCCGCTTCACCGATCAGGCCTCGGATCGCACGCTGGTCAAACTCATGACCGACGGCATCCTGCTCGCCGAGATCCAGCGCGACCGGATGCTGCGCCGCTACGACACGATCATCATCGACGAGGCCCACGAACGCAGCCTCAATATCGACTTCCTGCTCGGGTATCTGAAGCAGCTGCTGCCGCAGCGGCCCGATCTCAAGGTGATCATCACCTCGGCGACGATCGATCCCGACCTGTTCGCCCGCCATTTCGCCGACGCGCACGGCACACCCGCGCCGATCGTGGAAGTGTCGGGCAGGTCGTATCCGGTGGAGTTGCGGTACCGGCCGCTGTCGCTGGAACTGCCCGGCTCCGACGACGACGAGGACACCCGGGTCGTCGACCGCGACCCCACCGACGCCATCGCCGACGGGGTCGTGGAACTGTTCGCCGAGGGCGACGGTGATGTGCTGGTGTTCCTGTCGGGCGAACGCGAGATCCGCGACACCGCAGACGCTCTGCGCGACCTGAAACTCCCCCGCACCGAGATCGTGCCGCTGTACGCGCGCCTGTCGGCCGCCGAGCAGCACAAGGTGTTCGCCCCGCACACCGGTCGCCGGGTGGTGCTGGCCACCAATGTCGCCGAGACCTCGCTGACCGTGCCCGGAATCCGCTACGTGATCGACCCCGGCACCGCGCGCATCTCGCGCTATTCGATGCGGACGAAGGTGCAGCGCCTGCCGATCGAAGAGGTCTCGCAGGCCTCGGCGCGGCAGCGATCGGGTCGCTGTGGGCGCGTGGCGGACGGCATCTGTATCCGGCTGTATTCCGAGGACGATTTCGAGGCCCGGCCCGCGTTCACCGAGCCGGAGATCCTGCGCACCAACCTCGCCGCGGTCATCCTGCAGATGACGGCGCTGGGGCTGGGCGATATCGAGAGTTTCCCGTTCGTGGAGGCCCCCGACCGCCGGGCCATCCGCGACGGTATCGCCCTGCTCGAAGAACTGGGCGCGCTGGCGCACGGCAGCACGAAATCTGTTGACGGCGAAACTGATTCGGGTAAGCATCTGACACTCACGCCGATCGGGCGGGAGATGGCGCAGCTGCCGGTGGATCCGCGGATGGCGCGCATGCTCGTCGAGGCCCAGCGCAACGGGTGCCTCGACGAGGTGCTGATCATCGTCGCGGCGCTGTCGATCCAGGATGTGCGCGAACGACCCGTCGAGCACCAGCAGGCGGCCGACACCCAGCACGCGCGCTTCGTCGTCGAGGGCTCGGACTTCCTGGCCTACCTGCGGCTGTGGGACTACCTCACCGAGCAGCGCAAATCGCTGTCGTCCAACCAGTTCCGGCGGATGTGCCGCGACGAGTTCCTGCACTACCTGCGTATCAGGGAGTGGCAGGACCTGCACGGCCAGTTGCGCACCATCGCCCGCGGGATGGGCTGGAACGACGCGGGCACGAGCCGAGGACCGACGGACTCCCGCACCACAGCCGGCGGTGCCGACGGCTCTGGCAATCGCGGGCGCCGTGGCCGCGGACGCGGGAACAGCCAACGCGCGGTGGCAGAGCCGAGTGCCGGTGCGGCCGAAACGAACGCCACCGCCGGTCGGGCCGATACCAAGGGCACCGACTCGCGACAGGCAGGTGGACGGTCTCGACGCGGCGGTGACACAGCCACGCGTGGGCAGCAATCCGGTGGCGGGTCCTCGGATTCGGCCGACGACGCGATGCCGTGGCCCAGCGCACAGATCCACCAGTCGCTGCTGGCGGGCATGCTCTCGCACATCGGCGTGCGCGAGGCGGAATCGCGCGAGTTCCTCGGTGCCCGCAATGCGAAGTTCATGATCTTCCCCGGGTCGTCGCTGGCCAAGAAGGCGCCGCGCTGGGTGATGGCGGCCGAAGTGGTGGAGACCTCGCGGCTGTGGGGACGGATCGCGGCGAAGGTGGAGCCGGAGTGGGCCGAACGGCTCGCCGGTGATCTGGTGAAACGTACCTACTCCGAACCGCATTGGTCGGCCAAGCGCGGATCGGCGCGTGCCTACGAGCGCGCGACACTGTACGGCGTGCCGTTGGTGACCGGACGTCCCGTCGACTTCGGGCGCATCGACCCGGAACTGTCGCGCGAACTGTTCCTGCGCCATGCCCTGGTGCAGGGCGAATGGCAGACACGGCACGGGTTCTTCGCCCGCAATCGCGCCCTGATCGACGATGTGGCCGACCTCGAACATCGGGCACGGCGCCGCGACCTCCTCGTCGACGACGAAGTGCTGTTCGAGTTCTACGACAAGCGCGTCCCCGCCGATGTCGTGTCGGTGCGCCATTTCGACAGCTGGTGGCGCAAGGCCGAGCGCGATGACCCCGCACTGCTGGACTTCTCGACCGACACCGTGGTCAATGCCGGTGTCGCCACCCTGGACCCGACCGATTTCCCCGACGCCTGGCGCCAGGGTGAACTCAGCTTCCCGCTCACCTACCAGTTCGAGCCGGGCCAGGACGACGACGGCGTCACCGCGCGGATCCCGGTGGAACAACTCGCGCACGTGCGGGCGGTCGGCTTCGACTGGCTGGTGCCCGGTATGCGTGAGGAGCTGGCCGCCGCGTTCATCAAAACGCTGCCGAAAACGTTGCGGCGCGCGGTCGTTCCCGCGCCGGACTTCGCGTCGGCGGCCCTGCGCGGGCTGACACCGCGCGCCGAACCGCTGCGCACCGGGCTCGCACGGGAACTGTCCCGGCTGGGTGCGGTCACCATCACCACCGACGACCTCTCCCCCACCGCACTGCCCGATCACCTGCGGATGACCTTCGCCGCGGTCGATCTGAGCGGCAAGGTACTGGCAAAGAACAAGAGCCTGCAACAGCTCAAAGCGACACTGGCCGATCAGGTTTCGGCGTCGGTCGCGCGGGCGACCGCCGGTGCCGAGCGCGCGCCCGCGACAGTGTGGACCTCGGAGTCGCTCGGTTCGGTCGCGCCGACCGTGAGCCGCGAAGTCGCCGGCCAGACCGTGACCGGGTACCCGGCACTGGTGCCCGAGGGCGAGGGCGTCGCGGTGCGTGTCCTGAGCTCGCCCGGCGAACAGGCGGCCGCGATGCGAGCGGGCGTACGCACCCTGCTGCTCGCCGCGATCCCCACCTCGACGCGGGCGGTCACCGCCGGGCTGCCCGCCCGCGATCGGCTGGCGCTGAGCCAGAACCCCGACGGTTCCCTGGACAAGCTGGTCGAGGACTGCCGGATCGCCGCCGCCGACGAACTGATCGCCAAGGCAGGCGGCCCGGTGCGCTCGCCGGAGGAGTTCGACAAACTGGTGGCCGCCGTCCGTCCGCAACTGTCCACGGCGGTCGTCGCGCTGATCCGTACTGTCGTGCCCGTCCTGGCCGCCGCCCAGCAGGCGCGTGCCGCGCTGGCCGACACCCTCGAAGCCGATATCGCCGGCGACGTGCGTCAGCAGCTCGACGACCTCCTGTTCCCCGGCTTCGTCGCCGAGTGGGGCCGGGTGCGGCTGCGCGAACTCCCGCGCTACCTCCTCGCGGCGGCCCAGCGCCTGGAATCACTGCCGGGTTCGGCGGTGCGCGACCGGCAGGCGATGGTCGAGGTGGATCGGATGCTCGCCGCCTACGACAAGCTCGTCGCCGCGCTGCCCCCGGCGCGCAAGAACGCGCGCGACGTCACCGAGATCTGGTGGATGATCGAGGAACTGCGAGTCAGCCTGTTCGCCCAGAAGCTGGGTACGCCGTATCCGGTGTCGGCCAAACGCATCGAGAAGGCGATCACCTCGATCCGGCGCTGAGACATGCGCTGTCGAGGCGGCGCCGGGGCGTGGATCAGTCGGTCGCGGCGACCGCGCGCGCAGCACGCATCTCGGTGATCTCGCGTTCGAAATCGGCTGCGCTGGTGAAGGATCGGTACACCGAGGCGAAACGCAGGTAGGCCACCTCGTCGAGGTCGCGCAGGGGGCCGAGGATGGCGAGGCCGACCTCGTGGCTCGGCACTTCGGGAGATCCCTTGGCGCGCACCGCGTCTTCGACCTGCTGGGCGAGCAGGTTCAGGGCGTCGTCGTCGACTTCACGGCCCTGGCAGGCCCGGCGCACACCGACGATCACCTTCTCGCGGCTGAACGGCTCGGTCACGCCACTGCGCTTGACCACCGACAGGATCGCGGTCTCGACGGTGGTGAATCGGCGCGCACAGCTCGGGCAGGAACGACGGCGGCGGATCGCGGTGCCCTCCTCGACTTCCCGCGAGTCGACGACGCGCGAGTCGGGGTGTCGGCAATACGGGCAATGCATCCGAGGGTTCCTTCGTCGATGCGCATTTCTATTCCATGGCTCTTGACAGGATACCGGTCAGGATGGCACAACCTGCCACTGCGTGGCCAGGTCCGCGATGATGTCGGGTAGCCGGGCGAGCATCCGGCCCCGGTCGAGCTTGACGGTGAACGGTTCGCGATACACCGTCACCGCGCGTGCCGCGTCGGTCGCGAGGTCGAGATGACGCGGCAGCAGGTCGGCGGCGATGTAGTCCCAGCGGGTCTCCCGGTCGGCCCAGTTGAACGCGGGCAGTGGCGTCCGCAGACCCAGCGGCCGCCCCGCGGCGATCGGCGACCACACCGTGACCGGGGCGTACACGCCGGGGGCGCGGGTGCCGGGGACGGCGGGCTTGCCCGCGACCGTGGTGACGTAGGTGAGCACCCGACCCATCCCGGCACGACCGCGTGCGGTCACATCCCACTGGTCGGCGATGATCTGGTTCTGTTCCCGATCGGCCATCGCGACCAGCGCGTCGCCGCGACCCGCTTCGGTGCCGCCGTCGATCCCGGCCCAGGCCGTCCGCATGCCGTCGTCGAGCAGGCCGGCCGCGGACATCTCCTCGATGCCCGCCATCCCGTCGGCGAGATAGGCCTCGTGCATCGGGACCAGGTCGATGAAGATGTGCTTCTGCATGATCATCAGCCGGGTCTGATACCAGGCCAGGTCGGCGGCGGTCAGCCGAGGGCCGAGGGCCGCCAGACCGCTGATATCGGCCGGGACGCCGGCGAGCAGTTCCGGCGGGGTGGCACGCAACAGGTCGGCGACAGCGTTGCCGAGTTCGTGGATTCCGCCCACGGACACACCGGCGGCGACGTCACCGACGTCGAAGAAGCCGGCGGCGAAGGACGCGCCCGCGATGCCCGCCATGCCCGCCCAGTAGAGATCGGAGCGGGTGGCGGCGAGGCGGAAGTAGTTCACGTACACCTGGCTGAAGGTGGCGGAATTGGCCGCGACGCCACGCTCGGGCGCCCAGGCTTCGAGGTCGATCGCGGCATTGTCGGTGGCGACGACGAGCCAGTACTGGTGCAGCAGCGTCGCGTACCGCGCGGGGTCGATGCCGTCGTCGCGCGCCTGGGTGAGTGCGTCCCGCAGGGGTTGCTGCGCCGAGGGCAGCGCCGGGTGCAGCCCGCCACCGTATTCGCCCACACCGTTGAGCGCGGGGAGATCGAGGTACTCGGTGTAGCCGGGAGCCGCGTGCGCGGCGGGTGCCAGTAGGGCACCGAGCACCACACCGAGCAGTAGAGCGATCGAGCAGCGGCGCACCGAGACCTCGCATCCGGGTTCGACCGGGGCCCCCGCCCCGATTCAGGATGCTCGTCACCGTAGCAACGTGTTCTAGTTTCAGGGTGTGATTCGTCGATACAGATGATCTCGCACACTGCCGGAACCCGCGCTGAAAATGCTTCCGCGCAGCGATTTTCGACTCATCGCCCCGGCTCGAACCCCGCTCCGGACCCGAACCCGGCCTGCTCCGAAATTCCGGGCGTCGTCGAGTCGACGTGGTCGGCGAAACTACCCGCGCGCACGTGGGCGAGCCCGAGAAAGACGACGACGATCAGCGCGGTCACCAGCGCCGTCACGGCGAGCGCGGCGAACCCGGCCTTGGCCTGCTCGACTCGACGCAGCGGGTGGACGCCCCGCGCGCGGCCGGTACGCACGGGACCGCGGGCATAGAGCGCGAGATCGCAGTGCGGCGCGCGGTGCCGCGGGCCGCGATCCGCCGTCGGCGGGCGAACGATCTCACGGGAACGGCGCGCCGGTGCGCTGCGGGGCACGGTGGCGAAGGCGAGATCGAGTTCGGCGTCGGTGAGGTCGATCCGCCGGGGGACGCGGACGATGTCGGCGGCTTCGGTCGCGGGCAGGCCGTTCGCGGGTGGGCTCAACTCGCCGGAGCGGACGATACTGCGTGCCACGCTCGCGGACGCGGTCGCGACCGGGCGAGGCGAGGCGGGGCTTGCGATGGGCGCGGTCGACGATGCTTCGACGGCCTGGCGTTCGATGCCCGTCGAGCGTGACATCGCCGATCGAACCACGGCGAAAGGGCGTGGGGTGCGGGCGGACCGGCGGCGGCGGAGCACGGGCTCCGGGGCGGCGGTGGGGTCTGTGGAACGCAGGGCGCTGGTTGCTGTACTCATCGGAAGAACCTCCGGGGTGGTGTGCTCCGCTGCTGCGAGAAAGTACCGGTGAGGCGGCAATGCCTCCCGCCATTCGAACACCTGTGCGACGAACTGATGTTCGATTTCTACCAGATCCCCGCGCCGCTGTCAGCACGAAACGCCCGACATGCTCGAACAGATGTTTGATAGTTCGGCGTGGCACGACTAGCCTCGAGATGGCGAATTCGACAACTGGAAGGGCGGGACACGGTGACCCACACAGACGACACGGGTGACGAAAGCGGCACCGGCACCGTCACATCGGGATCCGGGACGGATCTCACCGTGCGTCAACGCACGGTCCTCGATGTCATCCGCTCCTCGGTGACCGAACGGGGCTACCCGCCCAGCATCCGTGAGATCGGCGACGCGGTCGGCCTCACCTCCACCTCCTCGGTGGCTCATCAACTGCGCGCCCTCGAACGCAAGGGCTACCTCCGTCGCGACCCGAACCGGCCGCGCGCGGTGAATGTCCGCGGACTCGACGAGGCGGTTCGCTCGGTCACCACGCTGTCCCAGCAGACCGACGAGGTCGACCCGAGCCGCCCGACTCCGACCTTCGTCCCGGTCCTCGGCCGGATCGCCGCCGGTGGCCCGATCCTGGCCGAGCAGGCCGTGGAAGATGTGTTCCCGCTGCCGCGCGAACTCGTCGGCGAGGGATCACTGTTCCTGCTCAAGGTCGTCGGCCAGTCGATGGTCGACGCGGCCATCTGCGACGGTGACTTCGTGGTGGTACGTCAGCAGAACGTCGCCGAAGGTGGCGACATCGTCGCGGCGATGATCGACGGCGAGGCCACGGTGAAGACCTTCAAACGCAGCGGTAAGGACGTGTGGCTGATGCCGCACAACCCGCACTTCGAGCCGATCCCCGGCAACGACGCGCAAATCCTGGGCAAGGTCGTCACCGTCATCCGCAAGGTCTAGCGGCGCGCGGTCGCGGTCATCTCCCAGATCAGCAGCTCGGCGGCGGTCACCGCGGTGACGCGGTGGCCGCCGGTCGCTGTCAGGCGGACGGCGTCGCCCTGCTCCAGGGTGCCGTAGCCCTCGTAGTCGGCGGTGCCACGAGCGAGGAAGACGTGACCGTAGGGCGCATCGGGGACGGTGATCGCCTGGCCGGGGTCCAGCCGCGCGACGTGGAAGGCAGCGTGGCGGTTACCGATCCCGATTGCCGCCTCGCCGCGATGGCGCGCCATACCGGACGCCACCGGCACCAGCGCGTTGCGGGCGAGGTCACCCTCGATATCGAGTTCCTGGTAGCTCGGGGCGACGCCCGTCGCGTCCGGCGGGATCCACATCTGCACGACGTGCAGCCGCTCCGTCTCCCGGTAGCCCGCCCCGTTGCGCTCCGAATGCAGGATGCCCGCGCCCGCGCTCATCCGCTGCGCGAGGCCGGGACGGATCACCCCCGAGTGTCCGGCCGAATCCTGATGCACCACGGTGCCTTCCAGCACCCAGGTGAGGATCTCGGTGTCGCGGTGCTGATGGGTGTCGAAGCCCTCGCCCGGGTCGACGATGTCCTCGTTGTGTACGAGCAGCAGCCCGTGCGCGGAGTCCTCGAGCACGAAGTTGCCGGCGACCGGGAACGACTGGCGCGAGTCGAGCCATTCGTTGCGCCAGCGCCTGCGGTCGGCGCCGGGCACGACCTGGACCTGTTCCGTCACGATCATCGTCACCCTCTCGTTATCCGGACCCTAGTCCGTATAACTGGGGTAACGAGATCGGCGCCGCGGGCATTCCGCACCCGCACGAGCGCGTCTGCCCTGCGGCGCCGGTCCAGCCGATCAGGCGGTTGCGGTCACCAGGGCAGCGCGTTGCGCAGGCGGCCGACCAGCGTGCGCCCGCTGTCGCGGTCGCGCTCGTTGAACAGGAACTGCAGTTCTTCCTCGAGGCCCTTGCGCACCACATCACGCAGATCGGCGGACGCACCGTCGATGTCGTCGGCGTCCATCCACGGTGTGGGGTCGATCGGCGCACCCGCCGAGAAGTAGAACCGTTCCGGGCGGGGCAGCGGCGTCGGGCCGACTCCCTTGACCAGCGGCGGGCTCAACTCGGGATTGATCCCGAGCAGGCGGCAGGTCCAGCGCAGCGGCGACATCACCGGGTGCTGACCGTCGACGACGATGTCGTAGGCATCGTCGATGCCGATCATCGCCAGCGGCACGATCGGCACCCCCGCCTGGATCGCCATCCGCGCGAACCCGGTGCGGCCCTCCCACTTCAGCTCGTACTTCTCGCCGCTGCGGCGGATCGCCTCCCGGCCACCGCCGGGGAACACCACCACCGCCTCCCCGCGCTCGAGCAGCGCCAGGCAGTTCGAGCGGGTACCGCGCACCGCACCGAAATGATGCAGGAAATCCCGCACGCCGGGCACCATCAGCACATGCTCGGCCAGACCGCGCACCAGCCTGCCGCGCTGGCGCAGGATCTCCGGCATGATCAGCGGTGCGTCGATCCCGCCGAGCAGATTGTGGTTGGCCACGATCAGCACCGGCCCTTCGGCCGGAATATTGTCCAGACCGTAGAACTTCGGGCTGGTCCACGCCCGCAGCGGCGCGAGCACCGCTTCGAACGCGCGGATGTCCCATTCACTCGGCGCCGGGTTCAGCGGCGCCCCATCCGAGAGAACAGGGTCGCCCACCGCAACCCTGTTCTCCGTCACATTTTCCGTACCTTGATGGTCGTTCGACATAACACCCTCCTGCTGTCGATATTCGACCATAGCGTTCGAAAATCCCTGTGTCGCATCGACATTTGTCCGCAACCGGCGGGCAAATCAGCGAAAAAGATCAGCTGAGCACCGGTTCCGCGGGACCGGAGTGCGCGTACTCGGACAGGGCGGCGGCCAACGCGTGCGGCACGCGCGCGCGAACCCGGGTACCGCCCTCCTCGTGCTCGGCGGTGACGATCCGGCCGTCCGCGTGGATGCGGGCGAGCAGGTCGCCACGGCTGTAGGGCAGCAACACACTGATGTCGACATCGAGTCCGCCGAGCACCTCCGAGAGCCGCTCACGCAACTCCTCCACGCCCGCGCCGGTCTGCGCGGAGACGAACGCCGCCTGCGGCAACATGCCGCGCAACCGGGTGAGCTCGTTGGGGTCGGCGGCGTCGATCTTGTTGACCACCAGCAGTTCCGGCGGCGCCGGCGTGCCCTGCTCCCTGATCACATCGGTGATCACCTCGCGGACCGCCTTGATCTGTTCGAGCGGCAGCGGGTCGGCGCCGTCGACGACGTGCAGCAGCAGATCGGCGCCGGTGACCTCTTCCAGGGTCGAGCGGAAGGCCTCGACCAGCTGGGTCGGCAGGTGGCGGACGAAGCCGACGGTGTCGGTGAACACCATCTCGCGGCCGTCGTCGAGCGCGGCCCGGCGGGTGGTCGGGTCCAGGGTGGCGAACAGCGCGTTCTGCACGAGCAGGCCTGCGCCGGTGAGCGCGTTCATCAGGCTGGACTTGCCCGCGTTGGTGTAGCCGACGATCGCGATCGAGGGCACTCCGCTCTCGGTGCGGCGCGCGCGCATGGTGTCACGGGCGGTCTTCATCTCCCGGATCTCGCGGCGCAGTTTGGCCATCCGTTCGCGGATCCGGCGACGATCGGTTTCGATCTTCGTCTCACCGGGACCGCGGGTGCCGACGCCACCGCCGGCGCCGCCCGCCCGGCCACCGGCCTGACGAGACATCGACTCACCCCAGCCGCGCAGGCGCGGCAGCATGTACTCCATCTGCGCCAGCGCGACCTGCGCCTTACCCTCGCGAGAGGTGGCGTGCTGGGCGAAGATGTCGAGGATCAGCGCGGTCCGGTCGATGACCTTCACCTTGACGACCTTCTCCAGCGCGGTGAGCTGCGCGGGCGTGAGTTCACCGTCGCAGATCACCGTGTCGGCACCGGTGTCGAGAACGACCGTGCGCAGCTCTTCGGCCTTGCCGGAGCCGATGTAGGTGGCCGGGTCGGGCTTGTCGCGGCGCTGGATCAGCGCCTCGAGGACCTCCGAGCCCGCGGTCTCGGCGAGCGCGGCCAGTTCGACCATGCTCCCCTCGGCCTGGGCCGAACTGCCGCTGGTCCAGACACCGACCAGCACCACGCGCTCGAGGCGCAGCTGGCGGTACTCGACCTCGGTGATGTCGGTGAGCTCGGTGGACAACCCGGCGACGCGTCGCAGCGACGAGCGCTCGTCGAGCTGCATCTCGCCGACGGTCGGATCGGCCGCCCAACCGGGCTGTTTCATGCGGGCCGCGTGGCGGGCCAGCGCATCATCGACGTCACCGCGATCGGCGGCGACATCGGGATCGGCCGCGGTGGTGTGCTCGGCCGATGTGGATTCTGTGGGTTCTACTGGTTTCGTCATACGTTCTCTATGCTGCCACGTCCGGGTGACAGCGTGCACGCGGTTATCGGTGCTACTGCGCGTCCCACCAGGACTGCGACAGCGTTCCCGAGGCCAGCAGGACCGAGGGACCGCGCAACCAGGCACGTCCGTCGGCGATCCCGACACGCACCTGCCCGCCCGGCACACGCACGGTGACCTCGCCGGATTCGGTGCCGATCGATACACCGGCGGCGGTCAGCGCGGCAGCGGCGGCGGCCACGGTGCCGGTGCCACAGGAACGGGTTTCGCCGACGCCGCGTTCGTACACGCGCATGTCGACGCTGTTGTCCCCGTCGAGCGCGGTGAGGATCTCGACGTTCACCCCGTGCGGGAACAGGTCGGGGTCGAAGCCGGGGGAAACGCTCAGGTCGAGTTTGGCGAGCGCGTCGACGGTCAGACTGTCGTCGACGCAGGCCAGATGCGGATTGCCGACATCGATGCCGATTCCGGCCAGGGCCCAGCCCGCCAGGGTCGCGGTGGACGGGCCGAGTTCGCGGACGACGCCCATGTCCACCGTCACCTCACCGTCGGTCCGACCGGCGGCGTGCACCACGACCGGACGGGCGCCCGCACGACTGCCGACGACGTATTCGGTGCGCTGTTCGAGCCCGGTGGCACCGAGGTAGTGCGCGAAGACCCGCACGCCGTTGCCGCACATCTCGGCGATCGACCCGTCACCGTTGCGGTAGTCCATGAACCAGTCCTCGGCGCCGACGCCCTCCGGCAGCGCTTCCAGCACACCGGCGGCGAGCAACGCACCGGCCTTCGCCACGCGCAACACGCCGTCGGCGCCGAGGCCACGCTGCCGGTCGCACAGTGCGGCGACGCGGTCGGCCGTCAGGTCGAGGCGCACCTCGAGGTCGGGCAGCACCACGAAGTCGTTCTGGGTGCCGTGGCCCTTGCTGAATTCGATGTCGGACACGTCGGCCATTCTCCTCTGCGCCGTCGACGGTTTCACTACCGGGCGAAGGTACGCCGCTGCCGGGCGATCTCGTAGAGGCTGATCGCCCCCGCCGACGGCGCGCCGAGCGAACTGGCGGTGCCGCCCATCGGGATGGTGACCAGGTCGTCGCACGCGTCGGCCCAGGCCGAGCTCATACCGGTGGTCTCGTTGCCGACGACCAGGATCGTCGCCTCGGTGAAATCGTGGTCGTAGATGGTGCCCGGCGCGTGTTCATCGGTGCCGACGATGCGGGTGGGGATGCCACGCGCCGCCTGGCGGTCGCGGAATTCGAGCACCTGACCGGGGCCCGCCGCGCGCAGCACCGGCACGGCGAACAGCGAGCCGGTCGAGGCGCGCACGGCCTGCGGGTCGAACTGGTCGGCGCCGTGGCCGGTGACGATCACCCCGGAAGCGCCGAAGGCATCGGCCGAGCGGATCAAGGTGCCGAGGTTGCCGGGCGAGTTCGGGCGATCGAACACGACGACCACCGGGGCGTCCTCCCCCGGCTCACCGGGTGCGTAGCCGGCCAGATCGCGGTGTCGCGACACCGCGACCGCCACGATCTCCGGTGCGCTCGCCGCCTTCTCTCCCAGATCGGCCATGAGCTCGGGCACGAGGCCCACCTGCGGCACGTCGGCGGTGTCGAGGATCTCGCGCGCCCAGCTCGACAGTTCGGGGCCACCGAGCCGGTAGAGCAGGGTTTCCAGCGGCCAGTCATTGGCCAGGGCCTGCGTGATCGGGCGCACGCCTTGCACGAGGAACCGGCCGTCACGATGACGTTTTGTCCGGTTGTTGAGGTATGCCTGCCACACCTGCACCGAGGCGTTGCGGGTACTCACTCGTCGCGTCACTGCGCTGTCCGTCCTGTCGGGTCGGTATTCGCTTCGGAGAGCAGGGCCAGCGCGGTCGCGGCGAGCTCGGGATCGGCACCGTCGACCCAGGAGACCCTGGGGTCACGGCGGAACCACGACCGCTGCCGTCGCACGTAGCGGCGGGTGCCGATCAAGGTGCGTTCGCGGGCGTGGCCGAGATCGTATTCGTCGTCGAGGTAGGCCAGCACCTGGGCGTAGCCGATCGCGCGGCGGGCGGTCTGGCCTTCGCGCAGGCCCCGGTCGATCAGTCCGCGGACCTCGTCGACCAGACCGTGTTCGAACATCAGGGCGGTGCGGGTCTCGATGCGGGCATCGAGGGCGGCGGTCTCCCGGTCGACGCCGAGAATCGCGGTGTTCCAGCGCGGGGCGCCGATGGTCGGGGCCGAGGCGGCGAACGGGCGACCGGTCAGCTCGACCACTTCGAGCGCGCGCACCATGCGCCGCCCGTCGGTGGGCAGAATGGTCGCCGCGGCGACCGGGTCGGCCTCGCGCAGCGCCGCGTGCAGCGCCTGCACCCCGCCCTCCTCCAGGAGCGCTTCCCAGCGGGCGCGGACCTCGGGATCGGTGGCCGGGAAATCCCACTCGTCGAGCAGCGCCTGCACGTACATCATCGAACCGCCGACGATGACCGGGGTCTTCGCGCGCGCCATGATGTCCTCGACGACGGCGCGGGCCGCGCTCTGGTAGGCGGCGACGGTCGCGGTCGCGGTGACGTCGAGCACGTCGAGCAGGTGGTGCGGGATACCGCGTCGCTGGTCGGGCGGCAGTTTCGCGGTGCCGACATCCATCCCGCGATAGAGCTGCATCGCGTCGATGTTGACGATCTCGCCGCCGAGTTCGGTGGCGAGATCGAGGGCGAGGTCGGATTTCCCGGTGGCGGTGGGGCCGACGACCGCGATCGGTCTGCTCGTCACTCGTCGATCCCTTCCCGTCCACCCGGTTGCCACACGCTCACGTCGTAGCCGACGCCATAGGGTGCGCCCTGGTACAGGGTACGGACCCGCGGATCGGCCGAATCGGCGGCGAACAGACCGCCGAGTACCTGGTAGGCGGCGCGTCCGTCGACGAGCAGCGCCGCGCACAGGTCCGGCTCGAGCGCGGACAAGCCTGCCCGCGAACCCGTGCGCAGCGCCGCGTCGAGGTCGTGCTGAACAGCGGTGGCCCGCTCGTCGAGATAGCCGGGCGCCTTGACCGTCAACGTCGCGGCACCGTCCGCGACGACGAGCACCGCGCACGGGTCCTGCTCGCTGTCCAGTTCGGCGCGCAGCGCGGCGCCCGCCGCGGCGCAATCGATGGCAGGCGTGCCCGCGGCGAACAGCCGGGCCCGCACCGAGATCCGGGGCGCGACCTGCTCCCGCAACCATCCGGCGACCAGTACCGGAAGGGGAAGCTGAGCGTCTGCTGGACCGGGGTCCTCGCCCGCCGGGCCGAGCCCGACGACGACGTCGGCGCCGAACCCACGGAAGGTCCCCCGGGTCGCCGAACCGTAGGCCAGGTCATGGCTACCGACTCCGACGACGACCCACCGGTCGGCGGCCTCGGCGAGGGCCGCGGCGGCGTCGAGGGCGGCCGCGCGCAGCACCACGGTCGGATCGTCGGGATCGCTGCCGGACACCGGGACTCGCCCACACAGTTCGGGCACCAGCATCGGCGGCGACGGGACCAGGGCCGCTATCGAGAACACGCGGTAACCGTAGCCGCAGCGCGCACCGGGGCCCACATCCGGCGCGGCGCGGGCGCGCGGCGGTCTGCGAGTGTCCGGCGTAGGGATGCCCGCCGAGATTGCTAGTGTTTTCAGGTGCGACTACCCACGTCGTCCGGGACGAAATCCCAGGAAATCCGCTATTCGATCCTCCGGATCGATGGTTTCCGCGGCTCGAACCGGGTTCAATGGGATGTGCTAGGGCGTAACCAGGCAGCCGTGACGCGCGGCAGGGACGGAGAGCAATGACCGACAGCAACGGAACCGCGAAGCCCACCCCAGGTCCGGCCCCGCGACCGTCCGGTACCCCCAAGCCCGGCGGGAATGCTCCGCGTCCGCCGAAACCCCATGCCGTGAAACCGGCGCCGGGCCCCGATCAACCGCATCCGCACGCCGTGATCGTGCCCAGTGCCACCGACCCGGGCAAGTGGGGCCGCGTCGACGAAGACGGCACCGCCTGGGTGCGGACCGCGGATGGCGAACGGATCGTCGGCTCCTGGCAGGCGGGCGACGTCGCCGAGGGCTTGGCGCACTTCGGCCGCCGCTTCGACGATCTGGCGACCGAGGTCGCGCTGCTCGAGGCCAGGCTGGCCGCGGGGGCCGATGCCCGCAAGACCAAGGCGGCCGCGCTGGCACTGGCCGAGACGCTGCCGACGGCGGCCGTCATCGGCGATATCGACGGCCTCGCCGCGCGGCTACAGGTCATCACCGAACACTCCGAGGAAGCCGCCGCGCACGCCAAGGAGGAGAAGGACCGCGCCCGCCACGAGCACACCGAGCGCAAGGAAGCTCTCGCCGCCGAGGCCGAGCAGATCGCCGCCGAATCCACCCAGTGGAAGGCCGCGGGCGACCGGCTGCGCGAGATCCTCGACGAGTGGAAGTCGATCCGCGGGGTCGACCGCAAGGTCGACGACGCGCTGTGGAAGCGCTATTCCAAGGCCCGTGAGGCGTTCAACCGCCGGCGCGGCGCCCACTTCGCCGACCTCGACCGCGAACGCGCCACCGCCAAGACGCGCAAGGAAGAGCTGTGCGTGCGCGCCGAGGAGCTGGCCGACTCCACCGACTGGACCGGCACCGCCGCGGTGTTCCGCGACCTGCTCACCGAGTGGAAGGCCGCGGGCCGGGCACCGCGCGAGGCCGACGAGTCGCTGTGGCGACGGTTCAAGAGCGCCCAGGATGTGTTCTTCGCCGCCCGCAACGCGGCGGTCAGCGAGCGCGACGCCGAGTTCGATCACAACGCCGCCGCCAAGCTGGAACTGCTGGCCGCTTACGAGCACATCGACCCGGCCAACGGCGTGGACGCCGCCCGCAACGCGCTGCGCGAGCTGCAGGACAAGTGGGACGCCATCGGCAAGGTCCCCCGCGAGCGCATGCAGGAACTCGAAGCCAAGCTGCGCGCCATCGAGAAGCGGGTTCGCGACGCGGCCGATCAGCAGTGGCGTCGTTCCGATCCCGAGGCCGTCGCGCGAGCCGCGCAGTTCCGTGAGCGGGTCGCCCAGTTCGAGGAGCAGGCCGCCAAGGCCACCGCGGCGGGCAAGAAGCGCGATGCGGAGAAGGCGCTCGAGCAGGCACAGCAGTGGCGCGAATGGGCCGAAGCCGCAGAGGGCGCAGTCAGCAATCTGTGAGCAGCACAGAAAGAAACCCCCGGCCGATTCGGTCGGGGGTTTTCTTGTCTGGCAGGACTATTCGCCGCTGAGTCGCTTGCGGTCGCGATCCTCGGCTTCGCGGGCCGCGGTGCGACGCTGTTCCTCCGCGGCGAGTTGCACGGCGGTGCGGCTCCACACCACACGAACCCAGTGGAAGGTGAGCACCATGATCGCGAGAGTGCCCAGGATGAGGCCGATCCCCGGACCCGCGCCCTGGTAGTTGCCCAGGCCCGGGGTCTGGCGGTGCCAGATCGAGAGCACACCGAACACCGAGCCCACGGCCGACCCCGCGCAGGCGATCCAGGCCAGGACCCAGCGACGGGTGGTCAGCGCCAGCAGCGAGAAGCCGACGCCGAAGACGATGACCAGCCACACGAAGATCCGCGACGGCAGGCCGATGTGTTCGACTCCCGCCGCGTCGGTGTCGAGCAGCACGTCGAAGCCGCGCGCCGTACCGGCGGTCGGCAGGACCAGCGAGATCAGCAGCGCGAAGACCGCGCCCGCCACCACCAGCGCTCGCGCGCCTGGGTCGATCTCACCGGCGATGCGGCGCTCGACCGCGTCGAGTTCACCGCGGAATTGTTCGAAATCCTCGTCGTTGCGCGCCGGGTTCACCGCGTGTCCGCTCCTGTCCACAGGCTGGTCGTTGGCGGGTCCCACTGTGCCATCACCGGACGCGCCGTTCGCATCCGACCCACTACGACCGGTAGTAGATTCGTCGTCGCTCACGACGAGCACCCCGTCGAACAGCCGCTCTCGACCGTCTCGATGATCGGTGCGCCGATCCGGGGCAACCCGAGACCGACACCGATCGGCGCCGTTTTGGGCGTGATGCCGCGTTCGTGCGCGTCACCGGCGGCGGTACGCCGATGTGACTTCACTGCGCTGTCGGCGATGAGATGGTGCGGCGCCGCCTCGGTGATGTCGACGGTGACGATGTCGCCCGGCCGGATGCCGGTCACGTCGCCGGGCCGGAAGTGCACCAGCCTGCCGTCGCGCGCACGACCGCTCATCCGCGCGGTCACCGCGTTCTTCTTGCCCGCGCCCTCGGCGACGAGCAGTTCCACCTCGGTGCCGATGAGCGCCTGGTTGTTCTCCCAGGAGACCTGGTCCTGCAAGGCGATCAGGCGTTCGAAGCGTTCCTGCACGACCTGCTTGGGCAGCTGATCGGGCAGGTCGGCGGCCGGAGTTCCGGGACGCTTGGAGTACTGGAAGGTGTAGGCGCTGGTGAAGCGGGCGCGCCGGACCACGTCGAGGGTCTCGAGGAAGTCCTCCTCGGTCTCGCCGGGGAAGCCCACGATGATGTCGGTGGTGATCGCGGCGTCCGGCATCGCCTCCCGCACCTTGCGGATGATGCCCAGGAAGCGCTCCTGCCGGTAGG
>NZ_JBHWZY010000023.1:0-18111 GCF_042727815.1 Nocardia sp. NPDC060220 | reverse complement strand
CCCCGGATGGACGAACACGAGCAGGACCGCCTTTCCCTGCGCGAGCAACGACGCCAGATCGATCCGCCCGCCCTCGGCGGCCAGTAGCTCGAACTCCGGTGCTACCGCGCCGACCGGCAGGCCCTCGGCACCGAGGGTCGACAGGGCCTGTTCGTCGACCCGGCGACGAAGGGCGCGCAACTCCCCGAGCGTCCAGGTCAGCACGACCGCCAGCGCTACGATCAGCGCGAGCCCCACGCAGGCCTCGACGGGCAATACGGCAGGGACCTGCGGATACCGGATCGCACCGACCGTGACCAGTGCGGCCAGCGCCAGCAGCAGCCCGTTACGCACCAGCGTCGCGGGCCCGATGGGCGCCGAACTCGCCGCGCCGAAACAGGAGCAGCTCGGGTGCTCGCCGCGCAGCAGCAATCGCACGATCGCCGCGGTGAACCCGGCGAGCAGCAGTGCGGACACCGCGGCCGCGATCCCCGCCGTCCATGGCAGCAGCAATCCCGCGGCCACCGAGCCCTCGGCTACCGGTAACCCGATCGCCACCGCGGGAGCCCACCTGATGTCTGTCCCGAAATCGACCACCGCCTTCCGTGTCGCGGGCCCGTCCGCCAACTTCCCCCATGTCGACAGCCCGAAAGCCCCGGCCAGTACCAATCGCGAACCCCACACTCCGTATTCGATCAGCATTCCGGCACCATCCCACAGCCGAAGCGGTCTGAAAGATGATTCGCGGGAACAGCTTTCACCACGCGAGTGCTTCGGTTACCACGGCGATTCGCGTGGTTGTCGCCGCGACGGGGTGCCGGGTCGGGGCGGGTGTTCGTACCGACCAGTAACCGTGTTACTCTCTGTCGGCGCTGGTGTGACAGGCATCATGATCTGCTGTTCCGGCGACTTGGATCACTGCGGCGACGACGCCGGCCGGTGATGACGACTGAGAGGTTCTCGATGAAGCGACAGGATCTTCGACGGATGTGGCCGCATGCCGGGCGCGTCGTCGCGGTCATGGTCTTGGCCGGCGCGATGGCGGCGACGGGTGTGGTGACCCAGGCGGGGCGGGTCTCGGCCGAGCCCGTCAGCGCGTTCTACACACCGCCGGACCGGATTCCGCAGGAACCGGGCGCGATCATCAAGACTGCGCCGATGACCTTGTTCGTGACCCCGCCCACCGAGCAGGGATGGCCGGGCAAGGCGCAGCACGTGATGTACACGTCGCGATTGCAGGACGGGTCCCCGGTAGCAGTGAGCGGGACCTACCTCGAGCCGACCGGTCCGTGGCAGGGTCCGGGACCGCGTCCGACGGTGGTCATCGGCCCCGGCACGTCGGGTCAGGCGGACCGGTGCGCGATGTCGGTGGCGTTCTCGACCGGGATGGCGGTGTCCACCCAGCCGTTGGGGATCTCGGCGAACCAGGAGCTACCGTCGTCGGTGGTGTGGAGCGGCCTGGGTGCGCGGGTGCTGGTGACCGACTACGTCGGCCTCGGCACACCCGGCATCCACACCTACGCCAACCGGTTCGAGAGCGGGCACGCGATTCTCGACGGTGTGCGCGCGGCCAACAATCTGGGCGGTGTCGGACCGGAGACGCCGGTCGTGCTCTGGGGCTATTCCCAGGGCGGTGGCGCCACCGCGGCCGCCGCGGAGATGCAGCCGAGCTACGCACCGGAACTGAATCTCAAAGGCACCTGGGCAGGGGGACCGGTCGCCGACCTCACCGCGATCCTGGAGAAGATCGACGGTGCGCTGATCGGCGGAGCGATCGGGTTCGCCGTCAACGGCATGCTCGCGCGCTATCCCGAGCTGCAGCGTGCGGTGGACCGGGTCACCAGCCCGGCCGGGCGCGCGATGCTCGAGACGCTGAGCGACTCCTGCATCGCCGACGTGATCACGTACCACCCCTTCCTCAAAACCGAGTCGCTGACCAACGACGGCCGGCCGCTGTCCGCCCATCTCGCCGAATTGCCCGAAGCCACGCCGGTATTGGCGGAGCTGCGCATCGGTAACTCCACTCCGGCCACACCGGTCCTGATCACCAGTGGCCGCAACGACGACACCGTCCCGTACGGACAGGCCCGACGGCTCGCCGAAGACTGGTGCGGCAAGGGCGCCACGGTCACCTTCCGCACGAACGAGCTCCCGCCGATCCTGCCCGGAACCACCATCCCGAATCACTTCGGGCCGGAGATCATCGACGGCTTCGGGCCCGACAACGCGTTCACCTATCTACTCGATCGTCTTGCGGACAAGCCGGTCTCCGGCTGCAGCATCGACTGAACAAGGATCTGTGTGTGAAAGCCATTTCGCGCCGCTCGATGCTGGTTGCCGCGGCAACGGCGAGTGGGCTACTTCTCGGTGCCCGCCCCACGGGCACGCCGACTCCGATCGCGTTGCGGTCCAACAATGTTCCGCTGACCTACGAGGACCATCGGGTGGTGGTGATCGGGTCGGGGTTCGGTGGCGGCGTCAGCGCGCTGCGGTTGGCGCAAGCAGGTGTCACGGTGACGGTTCTGGAGCGAGGTCAGCGGTGGCCCAGCGGTCCGAACGCCGAAACCTTCCCGCGCGCGTCCGCCCCGGACAAGCGATTGCTGTGGTACCGATCGAGCCCGAACCTGTTCGGGCGACCGCTCGTGTTCGACCCGTACGCCGGGTTGGTGGAGGCGGTGCCCGGGGTGAACATGACCGCGCTGTGCGCCGCCGGTGTCGGTGGCGGATCGCTGGTCTACCAGGGCATGTCACTGCAGCCCGCCGAGGCGGTGTTCAACGCGCACTTTCCCGAAGAGCTGGACTGGGCGACGATGGATCGGGTGCACTATCCGCGAGTGGCACGGATGCTCGGGCTGGCCGAAGCTCCCGACGAGCTGATCGCCGCCGACAACTACCGGGCCGCAAGGGTCTTCGCGGATCGAGTACGCGGGGCCGGGATGCCGCTGTCGAAGATCCCGATGCCCATCGACTGGAACTTCGCGCTGGCCGAGCTGCGCGGGGAGATGAAACCCTCCTACACCAACGGTGACGGTGCGATGGGGGTCAACAACGGCGGCAAGCACTCTGTCGACGTCACCTACATCGCCGCCGCCGAAGCGACCGGCCGGTGCCAGGTGCAGACCCTGCACGAGGTGACCGATCTCGAACGCGCCCGCGACGGTCGCTGGACCGTGCACGTGCAGCGTCTCGACACCGCGGGTGCCGTGGTCGAGAACAAGGTACTCACCGCGGGATCGGTGATCCTGGCGGCGGGCAGTCTCAACACCACCCGGTTGCTCGTGCGAGCCGGTGCCAAGGGCCTGATTACCGACCTGCCGGACGGGCTCGGCCAGAGCTGGGGCACCAACGCCGATCGCATCTATGTCTGGTCGGAACCCGCCGCGAACTTCGGTGCGGCACAAGGTGGTCCGGTGGTCTACGGCAGTAAGAACTGGGACGATCCGCAGGCTGCGCACACCGTGATCCAGGCCTCCATCCCGCCGATGTCGGTGGATCCGGGCAGCACGATGCTCGTCGGCTACGGCGTCAGTGACAGTCGCGGGTCGTTCACCTACGACGCCGCCCGCGACGACGCGATTCTGCACTGGCCCCACGACGGCGACCGGACCATCCAGAACAACCACATCGACCCCGCCGTGCGCCGCATCGCGGGTTCGACCGGGATGTTGCTGGACACCAACTCGCTGTTTCCCTCGACCTGGCATCCGCTGGGTGGGGCGAGCATGGGCTCGGTGTGCGACCTGGACGGCCGCGTCCACGACCAGCCGGGGCTCTACGTGCTCGACGGTGCGTTGTTGCCGGGTAACGCCGCCGCGTGCAATCCGTCGATGACGATCGCGGCGGTCGCGGAGCGGGCCTTGGACAACCTCGTCGCCGCGGATGTGGGAACGCGCATCTGAGATCGAATCGCCTCGGTGGCGCGACGAGACGATGGACTACTGTGACGTGGTGGCTAGAAAGGGCGAAGGTGATCCCGCGCGCAAGATCACCGAAACCACCCTGTCGTTGCTCGAATCGGAGGGGTATGACGCGGTTCAGCTGCGCCGGGTGGCCCGCGTCGCCCAGGTGTCGCTGACCACGGTCTACAAGCTGTACCCCACCCGCGACGAACTCGTGCTCGCCGCGGTCGCGCAGTGGATGGCCACGAACACCTACACCGAACTCGACCCGCCGCGAGCCGACGAATCGCTCGCCGATGTGTTGAAGCGGGTGACCCGCTACGTGTTCGAGCCGTGGGAGCGTCACCCACGGATGCTCGCCGCCTACTACCACGCACGCTCCGGTCCGGGTGGGCAGCGACTCGACGCGCAGGGTTTCGCCGCGGTGTTGCCCGCGGTGAGCACGATGTTCGCCAGCCTCGACGAGGACTACGCGGCCGATCTCGCCCTCGTGCTGACCAACATGGTCTATGCGCTGCTGGGACGTTTCGCGCACGGTGATCTGGCGATCACCGAGATCCTGCCCGCACTCGAACGCGCCATCGGCCGGCTGACTCAGAACAACGCTCCGTTCGCCGCGGCCGCCGAGCGGACCGCCGGTGCGGGGGCGACTCCGTTCGAGTGGGTGCCCGGTTTCAGCTCGCCCTACTCCCCGGGCACCGAGGCCGACGAGCCGTAACCGGTGTGAAACGTTTTCACGCCGCACCGGAGCAGTTCAAGCTTTGGCAATCGCGACACGGGACTCTGAGGGTTCGGCACCGACGCCGATGCCCAGTAGGAGGAGTCCGAGCGAATGGATCGCCTGAACCACGAGTTCAGTCGGCGCAGCGTGCTGTGCGCTGCGGGGGCGGCGATCGCGCTGACCGCGGTGGCACAGCCGACACAAGCGGGCACGATCACGCGGAAGTGCTCGGTCGACAGCGGTCCGGGAGAGCGCGCCGACCTGGCCGAACAGGCGATCGTGCAGCGGCATGTGCACTCGCTGCTCGGTTTGCCCGACTATCGGCTGGGAGTGCTCGCGTGGCCTGCGGACCTGACCGAAAGGTCCTTGCTCGGGCGATGGTGTTACTGGTGGCAAGCACACCTGCTCGACTGCGCGATCGATGCCGCGCACCGAACCAGCACTCCCGACCGCGTTGATCGGGTCGTCGCCCTCGCACGCGGTATCCGCGTCCGCAACATCACCGGTTGGACCAACCGCTACTACGACGACATGGGGTGGTTGGCAATCGCCCTCGAGCGTGCCGAGCGACTGCTCGACGTCCGTTTCGGCGACGCGATCGGAAATCTGCGGGGCGCCCTGCTCGAAGGATGGAACCCGGCTGTGGGTGCGGTGCCATGGCGCAACGGCGACGACTTCTACAACACGCCCGCGATCGGCCCGACCGGCATCGCGCTGGCGCGCCTCGGTGAACTCGACCGCGCCGGCCAACTGGCCGATTTCCTGCACACGCGATTGCGTGACACCGCCAGCGGCCTGATCCACGATGGGGTCCACGAGCCCGGCGGGCAGGTGGACCGCACCGTGCACACCTACTGCCAGGGTGTGACCATCGGGCTGGAGGCCGAATTGGCGCTGCGCACAGGCGAATCGGTTCATCGTCAACGTGCTGCCGCCGTGATCGCCGCGGTCGAGCAGCGACTCACCGCCGCAGGGGTGATCGTCGCCGCCGCCGGAAACGATTCCGGGCTCTTCATGGGAATCCTCGCGCGTTTTCTCGCCGAAGCCGCACTGTCGCTGAACAACACGACCGCGGCGAATATCGTGCACGCCTCCGCCCGGGCGGCTTGGGAAAACCGTGCCGAGGTGAACGGGTTGCCGCTGTTCGGCGCGGACTGGACCCGCCCGGTCGCGGTGCCCGAGCATCCGGGGACCTTTCTCCAGCTCGCGGACGCGTCCGCCGCATCGTCGGCGAACCTGAGCCGGGACCTCTCGGTGCAGCTGAGCGCATGGATGCTGCTCGAAGCGGACTACCGGCTCACCGCGGCGGGCCACTGACCGGCCTCATTCACCCGGCGAGAAGGGGCAACTGCTGGAACGGTATTCGCGCACCCGCCGTCGCCGAGCCGGCCGTCCGGCTCAATGTCACGGACGCTCTGATCGAAGCGGGTCTGCCGCCCCTGCCCGCCGATCGTGTGGCAGCCGCCCTGTGCGCCGAGATCCGGCGGCTGCTCGACGAGGCGTGAAGCGGCTCAGGGCATTTCGACGGTTTCGGCCCTGGCGATCTCGTTGATCGCGCGCTGAACAGCGTGATCCGGCGGTGTCCGGGCGAAATCGGCGAGGTACTCGATCAGGAGTACCGCCGCGGGTTGGGGGTTCGTCCACTCCCGGTCGGTTTCGGCCGACTCGTCGATCCCGAGCGCCCCGGCGAGCGCGCTGAAGACCGCGGCGGCGTCGAGTCGGGGCAGCCACGTCGCCGATCGGCGTACCACCGATTCCAGCACGGCGCGCACGTCGTCGCCGGTGAGACCGTCCGGATGCGCGATCTCGAGCAGGTCGCGAACGATCCCCGCCAGCACCGAGGTGACCTGGTCGGCGGGGAGTTCGGACAGATCCGCGGTGGTCGCGCTGAATCGGGGTTCGTCGGCTGCCCTCGCCGCGCTGACGGCGGCCTCGACGGCGGTCGCGATCGCGCGGGCTGACGAAGGCCAGTCGGACGGCCACATGGGTAGTTCTCCTCGCGGGTCGGTACACGTGCCTCGCCTACCTGCGTATGCGGGCTGTTGTCAGCGTAGTCAGTGCCGGGCCGCGGGCCGCACGCGTGTCAGCAGGTCCGACCACTCCACCGGCCGGGTCCGACCCCGTGACCGTGTGGGACCCGAGGCCGATGAGTTCGTTGCCTGGCTGATCGGTTGCGGGGAAGTGACCCGATTGCGCCCGCGCGTGATCGGGTAGCGCGCTACTCACGCGCGCCGGCGGGCCGGCGGGCCACGCTTTCCAGCAGAGGCGACGGATCCCGCCGTTGTCGACGCCGACACAGGAAGCGCGACCGCCATGATCATCGACGACACCCTTCGATCGGCCGTCGACACCGACGACACCGGCGAATTCCATTCCGGCCCGGAGGCGGGCTCCACGCTGATCGGCAGTGTCGCGCACGGGGTACGCGAACTGCGCTACGCCGCGGTCGACGACCTCGCGATCTTCGAGGGCGACATCGTGCTCGGCACCGTCGAGGAGATCGATGCCCGCCGTAGACAGGAAGGCGTGGTGGTCTCCGGTGCGGTGTTCCGCTGGCCGAATGCCGTGGTCCCCTTCGAGGTCGACCCGGCCCTGCCCGCACCGCAGCGGGTCTTCGACGCGGTCGCACACTGGAACGCACGCACCAGGATCCGGTTCGTCCCGCGCACCGGCGCCCACGGCGACTTCGTACGGTTCGTGGCCAGCACGTCGAGCCGGTCGCCGGTCGGGCGGCGGGGCGGACGGCAGACGATCGAACTCGCCGCTTCCGCGCCCGTGGGCACCGTGGTCCACGAGATGGGGCACGCGCTCGGACTCTGGCACGAGCAGAGCAGGGAGGACCGGGGCAACTTCATCGCTGTGCGGCTCGACCGGGTCGACCCGGCGCACCGGCACAACTTCGATCAGCACATCACCGACGGCGACGACGTCGGCGGCTACGACTTCGGCTCGATCATGCACTACCCCGCGACGGCGTTCAGCACCACTGGACAGGCGACGATCCTCGCGCGTGTGCCCGTGCCGCCCGGCGTGACGATGGGCCAGCGCTCCGCGTTGTCGGCCGGCGATGTGAACGCCGCCCACACGATCTATCCGTGACATCGCGCAGGTGCCCGCGCGGTGAAGTCGAGTGGTCCACTACTCGTGATCGGCACCGCGCACGCGCCCACGCTGAATACCCCAGCACACATTCTCCGGGCGAGGTGACCCATGGATACCGAGAGCGAAGCTCGTACCACCGCGTGGCACGAACAGATGGATGCCGCATCGCAGCGATTCGACGACACCGAGGCGCAACGCGATGAGGTGACGCGCCTGCGGGCGGTGACCGAGTCCGATGTCGTCGACACCAAGGAACAGATTCTCGCCCGCGCCGACCGGCTGCTCGTCACCGGCGAAGTCCCCGCGCAGGCGGTGATCGAACTCGGCAGGCAAGACCCGGTCGACAGCATCCGCTCGCTCGAGCGGGTCATCGGCTTCGCCAACGAGTTGCAGGCCGCGAACTTCCTGACCCGCGGTGCTCGCGCCGCCGCGGCGGTGGCGCGTATCTCGTTGGCCGACAACGGCCGTGAGGTGCCGATGGGTACCGGTTCGATGGTGTCGCCGCAACTGCTGCTCACCAACAATCATGTGCTGCCGACGCGGGGGGCAGCCGAGTCGGTGGTGATCGAGTTCCGGGCCGAGGTCGACATCGACAACGTCCCGAACCCCACCGTGCGCTATCGCCTGGCGCCCGACGACTTCTTCGTGACCGACAAACACCTCGACTACACCGTGGTGCGTGTGGCGCCGGGGCCCGACGGCGTGGCGCCCGGCGCCACATTCGGCTGGAATCCGCTGATCGCCAAGCCCGGCAAGATCGTGATCGGTGAGGCGATGAACGTCGTCGGGCACCCCTCGGGCCGGCTCAAGGAGATCTCGATCCGGCACAACCGCCTCGACCTGCAACTCGACGACTTCCTGCACTACGCCTCCGACACCGAACCGGGGAATTCGGGCTCGCCGGTCTTCAACGATCAGTGGGAGATCGTGGCGCTGCATCACGCCGGAGTCCCGAAGAAGGACGACCAAGGCCGGGTGCTGCGCAAGGACGGCAAACTGTGGCAGTCCGGGGACGGTGACGACGCGATCGACTGGATCGCCAACGAGGGCGTTCGGGTGAGCGTGCTGTTGCACGATCTCGGATCGCGGCAGTTCGATCCGGCCCAGCGCGCCCTGCTCGACGAACTCGGGCTCGCGGCGGTCGCACCGAGCGAGGCGGCTGCCGCACTGCCGGTGCCGCCACGGGGGTCGGCCGCCGAAAGCCTGGTGCGTGGCCTGCGTGGTCGGTCGAGCGCGTTCGGTGGTCGACGCAGCGTGCTGTTCCTGCACGGACGCGGACAACAGGGCCGCGACCCGGTCGAATTGCGCCGCAACTGGACAGCGGGTTTGAACAAGGGACTCACCCTCGCCGGCCTGAGCCCCATCGACCCCGCCGATGTGTACTTCCCCTTCTACGGTGACCAGCTCGTGGAGAGCATGGACACCCGCGAGGCCGTCGATTCCGGTCCGGCACTCTACGAGAGCCTGGTCGCCGAGGCCGCGCGCCGGGCCGGGATGCCGGACGCCGGTGACCTGCCCGCCGACCCGCAAGCGCGCGAACTCTTCGGCGGGTTCGGTGCGGTGGTGCTGGGGCGGTTGCACGACCAGCTCAGCTGGATCGCCGCCCGCAGCGGCCTCGATTCCGCGCTCATCGGCGCCATCTTCAAAGACGTCGCCGCCTATCTCGACGACGAGCGGGTCCGCAAGAGTGTGCTGGACACGGTGCTCATCGATGCGCCCACCGAGGGCGACCTGATCCTGGTCAGCCACAGTCTCGGCACGGTGGTCGCGATGGATCTGCTCACCCAGCTGCCCCGCGAACTGAACGTGCGACTGCTGGTGACGGCGGGCAGCCCGCTCGGGATGGACGGGGTGTACCGCAAGCTGCTGACGGGCGGGCCGAGCAGGCCCGAGCGGGTCGGTGAATGGCTCAACACCTGGTACGCCGGCGATCCGATCGCGATCGGCTGCCCACTGCGTCAGGCCTGGGGGCCGGATCTGCGCGACCTCCCGGTCGAGAACCCCAAGGAGCGGGCGCACGACATCGCCGAATACCTCGCCCATGCCGCGGTGGCGGCCACGATCGGACACACGCTGTCCGCCTGAGCCACACCACGATTCGCACGACAATCACTCGACACAGGTAGGCGGGAATCGGTCCTTCTCGATCCTCCTTCGGCCGTGTCGAACTCGATTGCGTGGCGGACTACTCGAATGTGCGACACAACCGTCGCCGCATCCGCGCGTATTCGGGTAGTGGATTACGCATTCGCGCCCGCGCGCCCGCGCGCGACGATAGCTCCAGACAGTTTTTCCGCCGAGAAAGGGCGCCGAAATGTTGGAGACGGATACGGAAGACGCGGTCGTGGCAGCGAGCGCGGATACCGAAGAGGAGGTGTTCGAGTCGGCGAAAACCGGCTACGGCGCCGAAGAAGCCGACGTTCGGGCGATCGACCAGACCTATATCACATCAATTTTCTGGGCACAGAAGATCCTGCGCACCCATGGAACAGGTGCCTGGGTATTCGGATTCCCGAACGCCGACGTGCGGGCAGATAGCCAGGTCTCGGTGAGTCTGACCGAGATCGACACGAACAACATTCCGTTCCTCGGACCTGCCACCACCCAGGTCCTGAATGTGGTTCCGCACGCCGACGGCACGATGACAGTGCGATATCACGTGGGGTGGAACAGCAATATCAGGGTGCTGTTCAACTTCATCATCGCCAATTGAGCCGCCGCGATGGCAGTGTCACGGGTCCGCCGGACGCCGGCTCCGATCGACAGCGTGGTCGATCCAGGCCATCCGGCACCGTGACAGTCGCAGGGCAGGTCCGCGTCGCCGACGATGTCGATCAGGACCGGTCATCGACCCCCTGCCGAGCGTTACCCGAGCCGGTGCGCCGCCGCCAGTGCGGTGAGCACCTGCTCGGTTTTGGTATCACCCGACGCGATCGTCAGGCCGAGCGTACGCAGGGCGGCTTCGAGTTCGCGCCGGGCGTCGAGCGCGCGCAGGTGCAGATCGACGGGCGAATCGCCCTGTTGCGGTGTGACTTTCAGCGACAGCTCGACCAGATCGAGTCCGGTGGTGCTCCACCGTTCGACATCGGCGCGCAGTGTCCCCACCGGCACCCCCGTCCACCGTGCCGAAGCGACCGGTCCCATCGCGCGCAGGTGGTCGACCGCGACGCCAGGCGGCGTGCAGCTGACCAGGAACTGGCGCTGAGCCGAGTGGAGCGCGCCGGTGACATCGACACCCCGGGCCACGGCCGCGCGCAGCGAACCGGCAGGCCGGGAGCTGATCGCCGAGGCCGACAGCATCCGCCGATCGGCCGACCAATCGCTTTCGATGCGGTACCGCACACCCGGCTCGGTGAAGGGCGCCCCCCAGCGGCCCGCCAGCTGGGAGGGCACGCACGGTCGCAGTTTGACGGTGAGATCGTCTTCCTCCGCGCCGCTGCGCAACCGGATGACGATGCGGCTCGACAGCAGCGTGGGCGCCCCCGCGGTACCCGGGTGCAGCGGCTCGGCGAACCAGATGTCGCGGTAGACCGCGGCGGTGTCGGGACATCGGAGCCGGTGCAATGCGCCCGCGACATCCCCGTCGAGGTTCACTTTGATCTCGATCGGCGTGATCACCCGGGCCCCCTTTCTGTCGCTGTGACGGGTATTGCCCGCGGTGCGCGGGCTCCCTGGAAGCCAGATTCGCCCATCGACGGGCCGCGGCGCGCGCGTAGTGCGCTACCCGATCAGGTCGCGCGTCCGGGTCGAGCGAGGACCATCGACCACAGCAGCGCCGGATCGGCGCCCGGTGCCCGCGTGCGCGCGCCCGCGCGTAGTGGACTACTCGTGACAGGCCTGACCAGGTGCCGGAGACTGGATTCGATCGGTCCGGTAGGCGGCGAGCACGCGCCATTCCGTGGAGGTTCTCGATGGTCGACGCACAGCAGCAAACACTGGTCACTCGCGCATTGGTCACCGCCGCGGAGGCGCTCGACCGGCGTGTCGGCTGGTTCCGGCTACCGACCCCGTTGGGGTTGGCCGTGCTGGTCGGCCTGCGCAGCAGACTGCGGGCGCGCAACCTCTTCGACACCGGTCCGCACCCGGCCGGACCGCTGCCCCCGGACGACGCCGGGGAACACCGCAACGCGCGCACCGTCGAGGGCACCTACAACAGCCCCGACGACCCGCGCGCGGGTTCGATCGGCTGCCGATTCGGCCGCAACGTCCCACTCGATCGCACCTACCCCGAGGATCCCGCGCGGATCATGGAACCCAACCCGCGCACGATCAGCAGGCGGCTGCTCACGCGTGACCGATTTCAGCCGGCCACCACCCTGAATCTGCTGGCTGCGGCCTGGATCCAGTTCGAGGTGCACGACTGGTTCGTGCACGACCCCGCCGAACAGGACCCCTTCGTCGTCACCCTGGACGACGATGATCCGTGGCCGCACCCCCCGATGGCGATCCCGCGCACGGTGACGGTGCCCGCCCCTGACCCGGGCGCCGCGCCGACCTACGTCACCGGCGAGACCCACTGGTGGGATGCCTCTCAGATCTATGGCAAGACAGCGGAATTCGCCGCTTCCCTGCGCTCGGGAAAGCACGGCCAGCTCGTGATCGACGAACTCGGACTCCCGCCGCTGGACGCCGAGCGGCTGGTGGCACTCGATCCCTCGGCGGCTAACGCCTGGGTCGGCCTGGCCCTGCTGCACTCGCTGTTCCTGCGCGAACACAACGCGATCTGTGCCCGCCTGACCCGGCGCTACCCCGACATGAACGACCAGCAGCTCTACGACACCGCCCGGCTGGTCAACTCCGCGTTGATCGCGAAGATCCACACTGTCGACTGGACACCGGCCGTGATCGCCCATCCCACCACCGTGGCGGCCATGCGCGCGAACTGGTTCGGTGTGCTGGGAGAGCGGGTTTCGCGGCGCTTCGGCCACTTCATCGGCAACGAAGTGCTGTGCGGCATACCGGGTTCCGCGCGCGACGACAGCGGAGTGCCGTACTCGCTCACCGAGGAGTTCGTCTCGGTCTACCGCATGCATCCGCTGATCCCCGACGCGCTCGTCGTCCGCAGCCTCGCCGACGACACCGTGCTGGCCGAGCACCCGCTGCCCGACCTCGGCGTCACCCACATCCGCGAACGGCTCGCCGAGACGGCGATGGACACGCTGCTCTACTCCTTCGGCCGAGCCAACCCCGGCGCGTTGACGCTGCACAACTACCCAGTCCACCTCCAACAGCTCGAGCGTCCGGGCCAACCGCTGCTCGATCTCGCGACCGTCGACATCCTGCGGGTCCGCGAGCGAGGTGTGCCGCGCTACAACGAGTTCCGGCGGCACCTGCGCCTACCGCCGGTCACCTCGTTCGACGAACTCACCGATGACCCGCGGTGGGCACGCGAACTCGAACAGGTCTACGGCGACGTGGACGATGTCGACCTGATGATCGGGCTCTACGCCGAACCCAAGCCGCCCGGTTTCGGCTTCAGCGACACCGCCTTTCGCGTGTTCGTGCTGATGGCGTCGCGGCGGCTGTCGGCGGACCGGTTCTTCACCACCGACTTCCGGCCCGAGATCTACACCGAGGCGGGCTTGGCCTGGGTGCGCGACAACACGATGCGCAGCGTGCTGCTGCGCCATTTCCCGACCCTCGCGCCCGCGCTGGAGGGCGTCGCGAATCCGTTCGCCCCGTGGAGGAGCCCGCGATGAGCTATGTGAGCTACCGTGAGGACCTGGAACAACCGCGGCCCGACGAAGAACAGATCATCGACAAGATCATCGCGGTCCTGCGCGACAACAATGAACGCGCCTACCGCAAGTACAAGCGTGGTTTGCGCGACGCCCATGCCAAGAGTCACGGCATCCTGCGCGGCGAACTGACGGTGTCCGCGGGCCTGCCACCCGAACTGGCCCAGGGCATGTTCGCCACCCCGGGCACTTATCCGGTGATCGCGCGGTTGTCGAGCACCTCCGGGGTGATCCGCAGCGATCAGCTACGCGGCGTCCGCGGACTCGGGATCAAGGTGCTCGGGGTACACGGACCGCGTGCGCTGCCCGACGACGAGGCGAGCACGCAGGACTTCATCATGGTCACCCATCGCGAGTTCCTCTTCGCCGACGCGCACGCCTACCTCACCAAGGGCATGCCGACCGCGTGGGTGCTGGCCCGGCTGCCCGACGCCGCCCTGCGCGCGGGCAGCGACCTCGTCGCCGCGCTGAACACACACGTGCTGCGCCGGATCGGGCGCAGCGTGCCACCGAATCTCGGTGTCTTCGTCGCACCCAACACCCACATCCTCGGCGAGACCTTCTACTCCTCGGCGCCGCTGCGCTACGGCGACTATGTGGCCAAGCTGCTCTACGTGCCGGTGTCGCCGGAAGTCGTGGCACTGCAAGGGCAACCGGTCGACCCCGACGCGGGAGTCAATGCCCATCAGGACCTGATCGTCGACTTCTTCGCCGCGCACAGCGCCACCTACGAACTGCGCGCGCAACTGTGCACCGATACCGCCACCATGCCGATCGAGGACGCGACTGTGCCATGGCCCGAAGACGACTCACCGCACCGCACCGTGGCGACCATCCGCTTCGACGTGCAGGATCCGTACACCCCCCAGCGGCGTGCCTACGGTGACGACGTGCTCTCGTTCAACTCCTGGCGTGGCCTGGACGCGCACCGGCCGCTCGGCTCGATCAACCGGCTCAAGAAGCGTGTGTACGAGGCCTCGAGCAACTACCGCCACGACGTCAACAACGCGCCGCGGCTCGAGCCCCGTGACGCCACCGAGCTCCCGCCGTGACCATCGCGGCACCCGCCCATGCGCCGCGCGCGCCCGCCGCGCCGGTCCAGCCGCGCGTCGGCCGTGTCGCCGGGCCGATTCGTTGTGACAGGGCCGGACGGGAACTACACTTTTCATGTATGGGCGGACTCTGGCAGCTGCTCGATCGTCCCGCCGAATATGACGCCGTCCGTAAGGCTTTGACGAACCGCGACACCGGTGGCGTGATCCTCGTCGGTGCCGCGGGCGTCGGCAAGACCACCCTGGCCCGGTTGGTCACCGCTGTGCTGTCCGAGCCGGTGCGCTGGGTGGCCTGTACCGCGTCGTCACAAGCCATTCCACTCGGTGCGTTCGCGCCCTGGATCGCCGCGTCGGTGTCGCGCGATCCGCTCGCGCTGCTGCATTCGGCCCGGGAGAACGTGCTCGCCCAGCCCGATACGGTGATCGGCGTCGACGACGCGCACCTGCTCGACATCCTCTCGGCCACGCTGGTGCACCAGATCGCCGTCGACCGTGGGGCCCGCATCATCGCCACCGTTCGCACCGGGGAACCGCTGCCCGACGCGGTCACCTCACTGTGGAAGGACGGGTACCTCGAGCGAATCGAGTTGGCGCCGTTCACCAAAACCCAGTGCACCGAACTCGTCGAGACCGTGCTCGGCGGAACGCTGGAGGGGCTGAGCGCCGATGTGATGTGGGAGTCCTCCGGCGGCAACCCACTGTTCCTGCGCAACATGGTCGAGGGTGGCGTCGAGGCGAGCACTCTGACCGACGTCAACGGCGTCTGGCAGTTGCGCGGGCCCACCGCGGTGCCCTCGGGTCTGGTCGAGTTGCTCGGCGAGCGGTTGAGCAGGGCGGGGGCGCCTGTGCTCGACGTGCTGGAGACGCTGGCTGTGCACGAGCCGCTCGACGTCGACATCCTCAGCGAGCTCGTCGGCGCCGACGCCGTGGACGCTGCCGAGGTCACCGGCCTGATCCGGGTCACGAGCCACAACGGGGTCGTCGATGTCCGGTTCAGTCATCCGCTGCTCGGTGAGGTGGTGCGCTGCCGTCTCGGCACAGCCGCCGCGCGCACCCGGCGCGGACGTCTCGTCGAGACGCTGCAGGACCGTGACCTGAGCACACCGGCCCACCGGATCCGGCTGGCGCGACTGTGCGTGGAAAGCGATCGGCCGATCGACATCGTCTTGCTGATCGACGCGGCCAAGGACGCGGTGTCGCTGGCCAATCTGCCGCTGGGCGAACGGCTCGCGCGCGCCGCGTGCGAGCGTGGCGGTGGGCTGCGCGCGGCCGAACTGCTCTCCCGCGCACTGCTCTGGCAGGGCAGGCCCCAGCATGCCGACGAGATCCTGGCCCGGTTCGACCCCGACCGCCTCGATCCGCTGCAACTGGTGCAGTGGGGTGTGGTGCGCGCCAGCTTGCAGTTCTGGTCGCTCGGCGATGTCCACCACGCCCGCGACCTGGTCGAGATGCTGCGCACCCGCGTCGAGTATCCCGCTCTTCGCCTGACGGTCGATGCCGCCGCGGCGGCGATGGCGGTCCACGAAAACCACCTCGACGAGGGAATCGAGGCTGCTGAGCGGGTGATCGCCGATCCGAACTCACCCCGCCAGGCCGTCGATTTCGCCGCGTTCGCCCTGGGCCTGGCAATGCCGGTGGCCGGTCGCGGCGCCGACTTCGCGCCGATCGCGGCCTGCGGCCGGGCGCAGCAGAAGTCCACCGACGGGATCATCCGGGTGATGGTCCGCTACGGCGACGTTCTCGCCCTGACCACCATCGGCGACCTCGACCTCGCCGAGCAGCGCGCGACCGAATACCGCGAGTTCTCCTCGGCAGGGCAGTTCGTCGGCTGGGCGATCGCGCGCATCGCCGACGGGGTCGTCGCCACCTATCGGGGGCGGTTCCGCGAAGCGATCACCGCCTTCGAACAGGCGCTGGCGGCGCTCAACGCCGAGAATTCGCTGCCGTGGAAGCTGCCGGCGCGGCTGCTGCTCGCCCGGGCCTACGCGGCGCTGGGCGAGGTGGAACAGGCCGCGCGGGTGCTCGGTGACGCCGACGAGCACAGCGGGCCACACATGGCCCTGCACGAACCGCAGCGCATCATCGCGCGCGCCTGGCTGGCCGCTGCCGAACACAGCGCGCACTCGGCGGTGGACCTGGCACGCAAGGCCGCCGACCTGGCGCACAGCGCCGGTCAGTACGCCATGGAAGCCGAAGCTCTGCACCATGCCACCCGGTTCGGCGATCGCACCCTCGCCACCCGGCTCACGACCGTCGCCGGTCGTGTCCAGGGCCCGGTGGCGGCGATCTACGCCCGCCACGCCGCTGCCCTCGGCGCTGCCGACCCCCGCGCGCTCGCCGCGGTCAGCCGCGAGTTCGAGTCCGCGGGGCTCCTGCTGTCGGCAGCCGACGCCGCGGCGCAGACGGTGCCGATCTACGACCACGCCGGACAGCGCAGGCCCAGCGCCCAGGCGGCCGCCCGCGCGATGGCCCTGGCCGCCCGCTGCGACGGCGCGGGCACTCCCGCGGTCACTGCGGCGGCGCGCCCCCTGCCGATCACCGAACGCGAACGCGAGATCGCCGCCCTGATCGGCCGTGGCCTGTCCAACCGCGCGATCGCCGAACGACTCTGTGTCTCGGTCCGCACCGTCGAAGGCCACATCTACCGGGCCTGCATCAAGCTCGACGCCACCGACCGCGACCAGCTCGCCGAACTCATCTGAGGTACGCGGGCTACCGGTATCCGATCGCGCGTGCGCTCATCGGCTCGGCTCCGGCAACTGGCATTCGGAGACCTTCGGGTTCATACCGAGGTAGTTGAGCGGGCCCGCGAGCATCGTGAGTCCGATCGTGCCCAGATCGCCGCAATTGGCCGGGGTATTGGTGAAGTAGTCCCGCTGCATCGCCGCCGCCAGCCCGGCCCCGAACCAGACCAGCATCAGCACCGACAGCAAGAATTTCGCGGTTTGATGGGCCGGACTGGCCCGGATCTCCCGCACTTCGCGAATCTCTCGGTCCCGTCGATTCCGTCGACCGCGCATCGTCATCGCACCCTTCCCGCCGGCGAGCACCACACTGACACACCATGTGAACAGCGCCGACCCGGTGGACGCCGCCACGACACGCGCGAGATTCTGCTTTATCAACTGTGCAGCCCGGTAGCCACAGAGTCAATGGACGGTATCGGTCGAAACCCGCACCGCATCGTCTCGACACGGTGCGGGCGGGTCGAAGATCAGGCCACGGGTACCGTCTGGTCGTCGGTGGCCTTGGCACGCAGATCACCCAGCAGCCTGGTGAGCTTGCGGGAGACACTCATCTGGGACACGCCGAGGCGTTCGGCGATTTCGCCTTGGGAGAGCGTGTCGTAGAACCGCCAGATCAGCAATTGCCGGTCCTGTGGCGACAGCTGCGCCAGCAGCGGTGCGACGGTGATCGTGTCTTCGGTGAGACGGTAGCTCGGATCCAGGTCGCCGAACGTTTCGGCGACGGTCATGCCGGGATCGCCGTCGTTGTCGCGGGCGGGAGTGTCGAGGCTGCGGGTCTGGAAAGCATTGGCTGCCACGAGGGTTCGGGCGATGTCGGTGACCGGCACGTCGAGTTCGGCGGCGAGTTCGTGGGCGGTGGGGGAGCGCTGGAGC
>NZ_JBHWZY010000022.1:0-18144 GCF_042727815.1 Nocardia sp. NPDC060220 | reverse complement strand
CTGCGCCTCGATCACCTTCTTCGACTGTTCGAACAATTGCGCCATGACAGGTGTGTGCCCGTCCCCTCTGCGAAGGCGGTTCTACCGCCCGTTCCGACTGCGACGTCACCCTAACCGATCAGGGGAAAGTACGCCCGGGCCACAGAGCACGGACGCGTGCGGCCGGTTTCTCGTAGAGTGGCAAGCACTGCCGTGGAACACCCACCAAACGACAAGCGAAGGGTCTAACTTGTCTGCAACACTCGCCAAGGGCCAGAACGGCCCGTTGGCCGTCAGTGACGTGGTGATCTCGCTCCAGGTCACCGCACCGGCCGACCTGTCCGCGCTGCTCGTGACCGAGCAGGGCAAGGTCCGCACCGACGCTGATTTCGTCTTCTACAACCAGCCGAGTGGGCCGGGTGTCGATCTGCGGCCCGGGCCGACGGGTCAGCCTGCCTCACTTGCTGTTTCGCTGTCCGCGGTGCCCGCCGACATCGATCAGATCCGCGCGGTGATCACCCTCGACGACGCGACCAGCAATTTCGGCCGCTTCGCGCCGCCCACCGCGCTGGTCTCCGATGCTTCGGGAAACCAGCTGTTCAGCTACCAGATCGACGGCCTGAACGCCGAGTCGATCGTGATCGCGCTCGAGCTGTACCGCCGACAGGGCAGCTGGAAGGTGCGCGCGGTCGGCCAGGGTTACGCCGGTGGTTTCGCCGCGCTGGTCACCGATCACGGTGTGCAGGTGGATGATTCACCCGCCCAGGCCGCCCCGCAGCAGGCCGCGCCCCCGCCGCCTCCGCCGCAGCAGGCCCCGCCCGCCTACCCGCCGCAGTCCGCGCCCAGCTACCCGCAGCAGGCCGCGCCCGCCTACGCGCCGCCCGGCGGTGGCTACCCGCCGCCTCCCGGCCCGGCCCAGCAGCCGCCCGGTGGCGGCTACCCGCCGCCGCCCGGACAGGGTTACCCGCCGCCCGCGCAGGGTGCGCCGCAGCAGCCCGCAGGCGAGATCAGTTTGAGCAAGGATCGCCCGGTCAGCTTGCAGAAGGGGCAGCGGGTCACGCTGCGTAAGGAGGGCGGCGCCGCGCTGACCTTCGTGAAGATGGGCCTCGGCTGGGACCCGGTGCGCACGCGCGGGATGTTCGGCAACCGCACCGTCGACATCGACCTCGACGCCTCGGTCTGCCTGTTCGCCGACCAGAACCTCGTCGACGTGGCCTACTACGGCCAGCTGTCGTCGAAGGACGGGTCGGTGCGCCACCAGGGTGACAACCTCACCGGTGAGGGCGACGGCGACGACGAGATGATCCTCGTCGACCTCACCAGGATCCCGGCGCACATCACCACGCTGCTGTTCATCGTCACCTCGTACAAGGGTCACTCCTTCGAACAGGTGCAGAACGCCTTCAGCCGCCTGATCGACGGCGCCACCAACGGCGAGCTGGCCCGCTACACCCTCGCGGGCGGAATGCCGTTCACCGCGATGGCGATGGCGAAGGTGTACCGCGTCGGCGGCGACTGGAAGATGCAGGCGCTCGGCGAGGGCTTCAATGCCAAGCACCCCGGTGAAGCGGTGCCGCAGCTGGGCCGATTCCTCGGCGGTAATTGAACCAAGACAGGGCAGACACCGTGATTCACCTGAAGGCAGGGCAGAACACTGCGCTGACCGCTGATTCCGTGCGCTTCACCGCGCAGACCACCGGCGCCGTCGAACTCGGGGCGCTGGTGGTCGGCGAGGATCTGCGGGTTCGCGACGTGCACGATCACGTGTGCGCGTCGCGGCCCTCGGCCTCCGGCGTGAGCTTCGCGGGGGCGGCGGTGGAGCTGACGCTGTCGCAGATCAGGTCCGACGCGCATGCTGTGCTGCTGTTCGTCACGGGCGGGCACGCGCTCGGTACGGTGACGGCGTCGCTGCACGAAAACGGTAGTCCCGCCGCGGAATTCGTCATCTCGCCGACTGCTGGTGAGAGCGCGCTGATCTGCCTCGAGGTGTATCGGCGCGGTGGTGGCTGGAAGTCGCGGGCGCTCGGTCAGGGGTACGCCGGCGGCTCGGCTCAGCTGCTCACCGCGCACGGCGTGACCCCTCCCGAGCCCGCCCCCGCGCAGGCCTGGCAGGCGGCGCCGCTCGCGCCGCCGAGCGCTCCCACCGAGACGGTCGCGAGACCCGCTCCCACATCGGGCATTCCGCTCGAAGTCGAGCACGGTCTGCAACGCATGTGGATGATCTTCGAAGACGCCGCTCGCTCCGCCGCCGCCCTGGTCTCGGCTCGCGACTACGCGACCAAACGCCTGGATCAGGAACTCTCCGAAGCGGTGTCGAATCCGGCGACCCGCAACACCCCCGCCGCCGACGCGGCCCGCGCGCAAGCGCAACGTCGCCACGACGACCTGGTTGCCCTCGCCGACGCCGACCATCGCCGCGACAGTGACCAACTCGGCCTCGAGATCGCCGAAGCCGATGCCGCCATGCCCGCCGCGCTGGCCTCCTGGCTCGCTCCCGCGTGGACCACCCGCGCCGCCCGCAGCGACGGCATCCGGCTCGGCGAGCTGTACGCGCTCGACCGCGGTGGCCTGCGGGTGCCGTATTGCGTTCCGGTGCCGCTGAACCGGCCGCTGTGGGTCGACACCGAATCCACCGCCGCGGCCGCGCGCGTGATCGGCGCCCTGGTGGCCCGGCTCGTCGCCGCGATCCCCGACAAGCCGACCAAGGTCGACCTGATCGACCTCACCGGCGGCCTGCGCACCTTGGCCGTCCCGCTCGCCCCGCTGTTGGCGGGCCCGGTGATCGCCGATCACGGCGACATCTCCGCCCGCCTCGCCGAGCTCGCCCACGCGGCCGAGCTGGCCGACATCGCCTACAACAGCGGACAAGCCGTACCCCCGACCGAACACCGCATCCTCGTCGCCGCCGACTTCCCCCACGGTTACCAGGGCAGCGATGTGGTGCGCCTGGGCCAACTGATGGTCCGCGGCGACCTGATCGGCTTGTCCCTGGTCATCGTCGGCAGCGGCGGCGGCGAATTCGGCGACGGCCCGGTAGATCTCCTCGCCCAGTCGTGCAGGCACCTCCCGACGATGCCCGGCACTCCCTTGTTCGACCCCTGGACCGGCAACGCCTGGGAGCTAGACCTCGACATGCTCCCCGCCGAACCCGAACTCCAGGCCCGCTACCTGCGGATGTAGACCTGCACCTCCGCCCGCTCGGATCAGTTCAGCACCGATATCGGTCGGGCGCTGATCGTGGCCTGTTTCGGGCGCAGGAATTCCGGGAGCCAGGGGAGTAGGGGGTCGAGGGCTCGGTCGAGGACCCCGCCCGCCGGGTCGTCGACGAAGTCGCGGCGGACCACGTCGTTCTGGGGGCGCAGGATCTCGTAGACGATCAGCGCGCACAGGCCGAGGACTGCCAGGTCGCGCAGGACGACGGTGCCGGTGAACCACTGTTCGGGCAGGCCCTTGTTGTCCTCGCCGAGGTAGTAGTACATGCGCGGCACCCAGACGAGTGCATCGATGGTCATCCAGGCCAGCAGGATTCGTCGATGCGGCAGCGCGAGGACCGCCAGCGGCACCAGCCACAGCGAGTACTGCGGGCTCCACACCTTGTTCGTCAGCAGGAAGGCCGCGACGACGAGGAAGCACAGCTGAGTCAGCCGGGGACGCCGTGGCGCGGTGAGCGCCAGGTAGGCGATGCCCGCGCAGGCGGCGACGAAGGCGAGCAGCGAGACCGTGTTCAGGATGGTCGGGGGTACACCGTGTCCGATCGGCCCGTCGAAGCCGGTCCAGCCGGTGAACGAGGTGATCACGTTGTAGATCGAATCGGGGTCGGCGTGGCGAGTGGTGTTGAGCCGGAAGAATTCTCGCCAACCCTGCGGGTACAGCGCCGCGATCGGCAGATTCACGGCCGCCCAGGTGCCCACCGCGGCGATGACCGTGAGGGTTGCCGCGCCCAGTGGCCGCAATGCGAAAAGATGTGTCCTCGCGGGCGTTTCACGCAGCCAGGCGCGGGCGGAATCGAGACTGTCGACATCGCGCAACCGCAGCCCGGCCCGCGCGGCGGGCTGACGCTGCATCGGATCCACTCGCAGACACAGCACCACGATCGGCCCGAGTAGCAGCAGCGGATACAACTTCGCCGCCCCGCCCAGTCCGAGCAGGATGCCCGCGAGCACCGGCTTACGCCGCGCCCACGCCAACAGCCCGGTAGCCGCGAAAGCCGTTGCCAGCGCATCGAAATTCGTGAACATGTGCACGATCACCAACGGCGACACCGCGATCAGCGCGGCATCCCACACCCGTCGCCCGGCTAATCGCGACGACGCCCAGACCGTGATCAGCCAGCCGACCGAAAGGCCGAGTGCGACCACGTTGAAATACACCACCACCGACATCGCGCCGGGCAACGGCAGGTGATCCCAGACGTTGCCGATCTGCATCGCCGCGTACTGGTACAGGCCCGACAGCACCGGATACTCCATGTATCTGGTCTCGGTGCCGCCGTCGGGCGTCGATTCGGTCCAGGACTTCTTGTACGGGAACGCGCCCTCGTTGAGCCGTTCGGCACCGTAGAGCGGAACGGTGTCGGAGTAGCACATGGCCACGTACTGGCGGCCGTTGTTCCAGTCCAGCATCAGACCGTCGTCGCCATCGCTGGTCTGCTGGATGCAGCCGGCCTTCGCCGACCAGCCCAGCGCCAGGAAGATCACCGTGAAGGCGAACATCACCCGCAGCGGCGTCCAGAACCGCACCCGCCCGATCAGCGCGTGATCGCCGACCGGGCCGCCGACCACGGTGGACAGCTGTGCGGTCAGCGAGTCGTTGCGGCTCGGCCGGTCGCGGGCATCGATCGAGCGGAGGTCGGGCGCCAGCCGGGCGGGCGCCACGTACCCCGCCTCGCGGCCCGGCCGGGTACCACTCGACGCCGGCTGGTCCGCGAGTTGCTGATCGGTCACGACATCCGAGGCTACCGGTGGTTACCGGGATCGGGTCGGCGTGGTTCCCGCGCCGCTGCTCTCGTTGTCGTTGCCGTTGGCGCCATTACCCGGTCTGTTCGACCCGCCGTTGCCGTTTCCGGGGGTCGCGGGCGCGCCGTCCGGCCCCGCCGTCGGCTGGCCGGGCAGCGGGCCCGCACCGGTCTCTGGCGTGGACTGCGACTGCGGCACCGCGGGCTGCTGCTGCACCCCGGGCACCGGAATCCGGATGCCGGGCAGGATCTCGACCTGCGAGGGCACGATCACCGGCGGCACGATCGCGGGCACGGTGGTCGACGGCGCGGTGTAGGGCGCCGACCATTCCGGCACACCGGCCTGGCCCTTGATCGGGGCGGGTTTGGGGAACGACTCGTTCGACGTGCCCGACAGCGCGCCGTCCATCGTCGCCTTCCAGATGTCGGAAGGCAGACCGGAACCGTAGATGCTGCCGCCGCCGTAGTTCTTGAGCGCGTCGCCCTGCTCGGTACCGACCCACACCGCGGTCGACAGCGACGGGGTGTAGCCGACCATCCAGGCGTCCCGGTTGTTGCCGGTGTCGCCGAGCTGGTGGGTACCGGTCTTGGCGGCGGATTCGCGGCCGCCGGCCAGGTTGTGGTTGCGCGAGTAGGCCGCGATCGGCTTCATCGCCGCGGTGACGTTGTCGGCCACGGCCGCGCTGATCCGCTGCTCACCGGCGGGCTCACCACGATCGAGCAGCACCTCACCCTTGGCGGTGACGACCTTCTGCACGAAATGCGGTGCGTGGTAGACGCCCGAGGCCGCGAAGGTGGCGTACGCCGAGGCCATGTCGAGCGGGCGCGACTGGTACTGGCCGAGCACGATGCCGTTGTTGGGGCCGACGCCGCCGGGCTCGGTCAGCGTGGCGCCGACGCCGGGCAGCTCCGTCGCGATACCGAGCTTGTGGCCCATATCGGCGATCTTCTGCGGACCGTTCTGCATGTCCAGCTGCATGCGGTAGAAGCTGGTGTTCAGCGAACGCTTGAGCGCCTCGGCGATGGTGCACATGCCACAGCCCTCACCCTCGACGTTGCCGATCTTGATGCCGTTGACGGTGATCGGCGAGCTGTCGTAGAGCTGCGAAAGCGGGACGCCCTGTTCGAGATTCGCGGCCAGACCGATCGCCTTGAACGAGGAGCCCGTCGGCAGACCGGCATTGGCGAAGTCGTAGCCCTGCCCGTCGCTGCCGCCGTAGTAGGCGCGCACCGCACCGGTGCGCGGGTCTACGGAGACCACCGCGGTGCGCAGGTTCTCCGGCTCACCGTCGAGCTTGCCCTGCGCGGCCTTGATCGCGGCGTCCTGCGCCTTCTGATCGATCGTGGTGGTGATCTGCAAGCCCTCGGTGTTCAGCTGCTGCTCGCTGATGCCCGCGGTCGAGAGCTCCTGGAGCACCTGGTTCTTCACCAGACCGTTCGGACCCTCGTCGTTGTTCTTGTCGCCGAGCGAAGCCAGCGACACCACCTGTGGGTACTGCATCCCCTGACGTTCCGTCGCGGGCAGGTTGTTCTCCGCGACCATGCCGTCGAGCACGTAGCTCCAGCGGGTCTTGGCGCCCTCGGGGTTCTTCTCCGGATCCAGCATCGAGGGCAGCTGGATGGTCGCGGCCAGGACAGCGCCCTAGGCCACGGTCAGCTCCTGCACCGGCTTGCCGAAGTAGGCCTTGGACGCGGCGTCGATGCCGTACGCGCCACGACCGAAGTAGATGGTGTTCAGGTAGGCGGCGAGGATGTCTTCCTTGCTCCACTGCCGCGCCATCTTGGCCGAGATCACCAGCTCGTGCATCTTGCGCGTCATCGACCGCTCGTCACCGACCAGCGCGTTCTTCACGTACTGCTGGGTGATCGTGGAACCACCACCGGCGCTTTCCTTGCCGAGGACGTTGTCGCGGGCGGCGCGGGCGAAGCCCGAGACCGAGAAGCCGGGGTTGGTGTAGAAGTCGCGGTCCTCGGCGGCGATCACGGCATTGCGCACGTGCGGCGGGATCTGATCGATCGAGACCTCGGTGCGGTTGCCCTGCGGCGGGACCACCTTGCTGATCTCGGTGGAGCCGTCGCTGGCGAAGATCGTCGCCACCTGGTTGGTCTCGAGATCGCCCGGCTTGGGCACCGACACCGCCGTGTAGGCGACCAGGAACACCGCGCTCGGCACGACGATGGCCAGGGCCATCAGGACATAGAGTGTCCGGCGCACGATCCGCCACGGCGATTTCTTCACCGCACCATCACTACCGGAGCCGTCGTCGCCCCCGCCACCGTCGCGGCGGTTGCGCGGACCGGTCGGCGGCGGGGTGCCGCCCACGCCGGCGGCGCGACGTTCACCGGTGGTGGGACCACCCGGCGTGGTGGCGCGACGTTCACCGGTGGTGGGCCCACCGGGGCGCCGGCCAGCGCCGGCCCGTGTGGCCGCGGCGGCACCGCCCGCGCGAGCCGTCCTGGCTACGTCGTCGTTCGCGCCGCGCACGGTCCGCCCCGGCTGATTCGCCCGCACGGTCGACTCGTCGGGGCTGCCGGGACGCGGCAACTTCTGTGTGGCGCCCGCCGCGGGCGGCGCGGCCCGACCCGGCTGCGGGGGCCTACCCTGCGGCGGCCTGCCCTGACCGGGCACACCCTGCGGAGGCGGTCCGCCCTGCGGACCACCGGGACGCTGGGGCGGCTGACCCGGCCGACGCGGCGGCATCCCACCGGGCGGCGGCCCCTGCTGACGATTCGGCGGCGGTCCCTGCGGACCGCGTCCACCAGGCACCGGGCCGCCACCCTGCGGGCGCCCGCCCTGCGCGGGAGCACCGGGCGCACCCTGCGGGCGCGGACCGGTGGGCGGCATCGGCCGACGCGGCGGGGGACCACCGGGCCGATCACCCGACTGCGGGGGGAGACCTGATTGCGCACCCCGAGCCGGACGGCCGCCGCGCGGATCATCGCCGTGGGGGGAGGACTCGTAGGGCGAACTCACTGACCAGATCTCCATAACTTGTAAGGTTCGGGCACACGACATCCGCGCCGGAGTACCGGCGCGGAGAGGGTGCACCCCGAACAGTGGCGCATCACGCGGTGGCCACCATCACTTGTTCGGGCCGCCCGTCACTGCGCAGCCGTGTCGCTCCACACGCCATCATTCGGCAGCAGAGCGCCGGGCTCGCGAACTCGTCCGTCGCCGGGCGGGGGCGGGCGCCGTGCCGAGCACGTACGACTGCACCAGGTGGTTCCAGCTGCACGAGCGACAGACCTCGACGACATGCACCGAGAATTCTTCGTTCGACTCGGCCATCCGAATCAGTTCCTCGGGCGTCCGCGCCGACCCGGCCGCTTGGCCGAGCCCATCGCCGAACACCCACGAAACCAACGTCAGCTGCTCTTTCCGGCAGATCGGGCAGGTCGCCTCACTACCCCGGCCGTGAAACTTCGCGGCCCGGAGCAGATACGGGTTCGCGTCGCACACCTCGGCGACGCCGACCCGCCCCGCGTAGACATCGGCCAGCAGCGACCGGCGCCGGAGCGCATAGTCCACCACCTGCCGCTGAATTCGCACGATCACCAGAGTAGCGGGGTTCGGATACGCGTGCCCACGGCATCGTTTGATCCGATCTCCCGGACTAAACTCCCGATACCGGGGTTCATCCGGGTGTTTTCGCAGGTGAGGTGACCCACGGCCATGGCTGAATCCGGGCAGCGACGGGCAGCCGTCGATTCGGTGCTGCGCGCACGTGACATCGATCGCGCACAGGCGTCGACCGTGCTTGACGCGGCCTACGCCGAGGGGCAACTCGGCGCACAGGAGTACCACGACCGCGTCGCGTCAGCGAGCACCGCCCGCACCGTCGGTAACCTCGCCCGCCTCACCGTCGACCTGCAATCACCTGCGGTTTTCAGCGAGAATCCACCCTCCCGGCGCCCGCGTCGTCGGGCTCGCGCCGAGTACCCGGCCCACACGAGAGCCCGATCGAGCGACCGCACCGCGACGATCGAAGCGCTCGACACCGCCCGCGCCGACGGCCAACTCGACGCCGACGAACACGCCGCACTGGCCGAATTGGCCACAGAAGCACGAACATTGGGTGATTTGTCCACTTTGGTGGCAGAACTCCACCAGCGCCCCGACGCGCCGACCAAGCCCCGCGTCCGACGCGACCCCAGGCGACTCGTCGTCATCGCCCTCGCGTCGGTCGCCGCTGTCGCCGCCTTCGTCGTCACGGTGCGAGACCGGGCCGAGCCCCCGCCGGTAACCCACTACAACTCCGCCGCCCCGCTGGTCCTGGCAACCCCGTCCCCGACCACCATCGCCGGATTCCTGCACATCCGCGACGGCCTCGACGCGAAGTTCGGCAACGCCGTCGTCGACGCGATCACCTGCCACCCCGAGTACGCCAGGCTCACGCGCGAGGCCACCGGCCAGGGGTCTTTCTCGGCCGACTACACCTATTACGGCGGCTTCCAGCGCTCTACCGGCGCGATGCCCGTCCGCGCACGCGCCACTGTCTCGATCGACCTGGCCACCGTGAACACCGACGCCCTGGCCGCGACACTGGCCGATGCGGCCACCACCCTGTCCGTCCCGGACGGCAAGGTCCAGCATTTCTCGATCGCCGCCGACACCACCACGAAGCGGCCGGTCATCACCATCCACGTGGGCAACGAACACTCCCAATCCGGCTTCCTGACGACGACCCTGTCGGGTGAGTTGATCCGCGCCCACCCCTACGAAGAGAAGTAGTCGCGCCGATGTCGAAGAAACCCGACCAGCTGCGCGCCCGCGACGCCGACCGCGCCGACGTGTGCGCTGTGATCGACGCGGCCTCGGCCGACGGCCAGCTCACCGCCGACGAACACGCCGCCCGCTCCGCACAGGCGATGCGTGCCGAAACCTTCGCCTCTCTCGATCGGCTGATCGATGACCTCCAGCTCACCGACGAGTTCGCCGCCGCTACGCCGACGCGCGGCGCCGACCGCACCCCACGACGCTGGTGGATTCCGGTGCTCGCGATCCTGACCGCAGGTGTCGTCGGCGCGGTCGCCGGTCTGATCGGCCGTGCCGCTGCCGACGAAGCGCTGCCCGACCTCACCACGGCCGACGGCCTCGCCTATTTCCTCGCCGAATATCGCGCGGAGTTCGGTGCCACCACCCTCGACGAGGCCACGGTCTATCCCGGGTACGTCTCGTTCGAGCGGGTAGGGGCGTCGGGCAAGCAGGACAGCTACGTCTACCGGGGCGATTTCGATTCCAGCGGTACCCCGGCCGCCCGCCCGGCAGGCACCCCCGCGTTCGATCTCGCGGCGATCGACCTGGCCCGCTTCGCCCCGCTCGTCGCGGGCGCGCCGCAGACGACCGAGGTGCCCCGCGGTCGCGTCGCCTACCTCGGTATCGGGTTCGCGCCGGGCGCGGAGGCGGATGCCGAGCCCCTGATCACCGTCTATGTCAGGAACGACGACGACGAGTCCGGCCGTCTCGAACTCGCCTTCGATGGCGAGCCGCGCGCGATCCGTCCGCTGACCCCCTGATTCCTGTCTCCGCGCTGACCTGCGTCGATGACGCATGCGTCACATTCGACTGTGCGTAGATGTATCGCTCCGATATAGTTGGAAGTCGCATCCACGGTTAGGTCTGTTCGGCCTTTCAGGTCGACATAGTCAGGGAGTGAGGTCGGCAGTGCTCGAATTGGCGATTCTCGGCCTGCTCCTCGACGCGCCCATGCACGGTTACGAGCTGCGCAAGCGGTTGACGGGCCTGCTCGGAGCGTTCCGGGCCTTCTCCTACGGTTCGCTCTACCCGACGCTGCGCAGAATGCAGGCCGACGGGTTGATCGCCGAGGAGCTTCCGGACGGCGCGCTCGCGCGCCGTGCGCGCCGCGTCTACCGGCTCACGCCGGTCGGCCGGGAACGGTTCTCCGAACTCCTTGCCGACACCGGTCCGCAGAACTACACCGATGACGGCTTCGGCGTTCACCTTGCCTTCTTCAGCCGCACTCCCGCCGAGGCGAGAATGCGGATTCTGGAGGGCAGACGTCGTCAGGTCGAGGAGCGCCGAGAGGGTCTGCGGGAAGCGATCAAGAAGGCCAGCGGGTCACTGGATCGCTACACCAAGCAGCTCCACCAGCTCGGATTGGAATCAAGCGAGCGCGAAGTGCGCTGGCTCAACGAGTTGATTGCGGCGGAGCAATCGACGAAGGCGGCACCACAGAAAGAGGGAAAGAGCGGCCATGAGTGATGTCAACAAGGTTGGATCCGGCGAAGTTCGCGTCGCGATCGTCGGTGTGGGCAACTGCGCATCGTCGCTGGTGCAGGGCGTGCAGTACTACAAGGATGCCGACGAGAACCAGGTCGTTCCCGGCCTCATGCACGTCAAGTTCGGTAGCTACCACGTCCGTGACGTGAAGTTCGTGGCCGCGTTCGATGTCGACGCCAAGAAGGTCGGCTTCGACCTGGCCGAGGCCATCTTCGCCAGCGAGAACAACACCATCAAGATCTCCGACGTGCCGCCGACCGACGTGACGGTCCTGCGTGGCCCGACCCTCGACGGCATCGGCAAGTACTACGCGCAGACCATCGAGCAGTCCGAGGCGCCCGCGGTCGACGTGGTCAAGGCGCTCAAAGACGCCGAGGTCGACGTGTTGGTCTCGTACCTGCCCGTCGGTTCCGAAGAGGCCGACAAGTTCTACGCGCAGTGCGCGATCGACGCGAACGTCGCCTTCGTCAACGCGCTGCCGGTCTTCATCGCCTCCGACCCGGTCTGGGCGCAGAAGTTCGTCGACGCCGGTGTCCCGATCGTCGGTGACGACATCAAGTCGCAGGTCGGCGCGACCATCACCCACCGCGTGATGGCGAAGCTGTTCGAAGACCGCGGCGTGGTGCTCGATCGCACCTACCAGCTCAATGTCGGCGGCAACATGGACTTCAAGAACATGCTCGAGCGTGAGCGCCTGGAGTCGAAGAAGGTCTCCAAGACCCAGGCCGTCACCTCGAACCTCACCGGGGCGCTCGCGGGCAAGGTCCACGACCGCAACGTCCACATCGGTCCCTCGGACTACGTGGAGTGGCTCGACGACCGCAAGTGGGCCTACGTGCGCCTCGAGGGTCGTGCGTTCGGCGATGCTCCGCTGAACCTGGAGTACAAGCTCGAGGTGTGGGACTCGCCGAACTCGGCGGGCATCATCATCGACGCTGTCCGCGCGGCGAAGATCGCCAAGGACCGCGGCATCGGCGGACCCGTCATCCCGGCCTCGGCCTACCTGATGAAGTCCCCGCCGGTGCAGATCGCCGACGATGTGGCGCGCACTCAGCTCGAGGCGTTCATCATCGGTGCCGATTAATCACTGAACGAAAAGAGCCGGTGCGCACGAACTCTCGTGCACACCGGCTCTTGTCGTCTTCAGTCCAGGGAGACGTACACCTCGACCGAGGTCGGACCGGTGTAGCGCTCCAGCTCGGCCGTGTGCGAGCGGGTGATGGTGCCGGCGTTCTCGGCCTTGATCACCTGCGCCCACGCGGTGCGCAGCAGATCGTAGGGCTTGTCCGCGACCACGAACTTGGCGTAGCGACCCGCGGGAATGCGGGTGAGCACGTCGCCTTCGTCGATGTCGTCCAAGCCGCCGACCTCGTAGCCGAGCACGGCCACCGCATGATCGTTCTGACCGATATAGGCGGCCGCGCGAGGCACCGTCTTCTCCCGCGACAGGTACCGATCCCAGGTGAAGTTCACCAGGTCGAGATCGCGCGCGGTCACTTCACGCCCGGCCAACGGCACGGTGAGACCCGCGATCAAACCGTCGGCGAGGGTGACGATTTCGAAATCCACGGCCATCAGCTGTCCTTCTCCTCGGTCAGCGACACGAAGATCTCGACCGTGCGTTCGTCGGGATACTGCTCGCAATCGCCGGTATAGGCACGCACGAATTCACCTGCGGCCTCCGCGTCCCACACCTGGCGCCAGAGCCCGACGATGGTGTCGCCGAGGTTGTCGCCGCTGGCCACGAATCGCGCGTAGCGGCCGGCCGGAATCCGGCCGAGCACGTCGCCTACCTCCAGGTCGGCGAGAGTCTTGCACTCGTAGCCGACGATGTGGGTGAGGTAGGAATTGATCTCCGGCGCGAAATCGACATACCCCGTCGCGACCGGCCCCGGTAACGTTCTCGCCCGCAGGTTCGCCCACGCCTCGACCACTTTGGCGCGGCGCGGCCCCTCGACGGCGAGCGCCGGACTGCGAAGCACCGTGCCCGCGATCAGCGTCTCGGGACGGTCAACGACATTGAAATCCACCTGCGTAGCCCCTATGTCTAGTGTCGTCGCATGTCGGTACCGACCGCACATCCTCCCGTATCGGTCCGACAGGTTCCGCGCCGGGATCATTCGACCCCTGGTCGGGCGGTTCGCGCTCTGGGCAACGATGTTGCCATGTCCTCAGGGTAGTCGGGTCCGGCTGCGCCAACTCGTGATCTATCGCGGCCCTTCGCCGCCGAGTCCGGGGAACAGCTCACCGGGGACGACGGGCGTCGGTGCGGGCGGGATGATGATCAGCGGCGGCGGCGCGGGGCGCGGTGAGTTCGTCGGCGGACCGAAGATGTCGAAGCCGCCGCCCGGTGTCGGCGCCGGTCCGGTGCCCGGCGATGGCACCAGCGGCGGGCTCGGCACCGGCTGCACTTCGAACTGTTCGACCGGCGTTCCGGCCAGCGCGGCGTCCATCGACTGCTTCCAGATGTCGGCGGGCAGCCCTGAACCCCAGACGGCCCCACCGCGACCGGTGCGCAGCGGCTGGGGGTGCTCGGTGCCCACCCACACCGCGGTGGACAGTGAGGGCGTGTACCCCACCATCCACGCGTCCTTGTTGTCCTTGGTCTCGCCGAGCTGGGTGGTTCCGGTCTTGCTCGCCGACTGTCTGCCGTCGGCGAGGCCGTGGCCGTTGGAGTAGTTGGCGATCGGCAGCATCGCGGCGGTGGTGGCATCGGCGATCGCCGGGGTGATCCGCTGTTCGGGCTCCGAATGTCGCTTGCCTGTCGCGGTTTCCCAGCTGCGGTCGAGCAGCACCCGCCCGTCCCCGGTGCTCACCTTCTGCACGAAGTACGGCTGGTGATAGACCCCCGAGGCAGCCAGCGTCGCGTACGCCGACGCCATGTCGATGGGTCGCACCAGGTACTGGCCGAGCACGATCCCGTTGAGCGGGTAACCGTCCGGCTCCGACAGGCTCATGCCCTCGACGCCGGGAATGTACTCGGGGATGCCGGCCAGGTGCGCGGCCTCGGCGATCGAGCGCGGGCCGTCGGCCATCGTCATGGTGAGCCGGTAGAAGCTGGTGTTCAGTGAGCGTTTGAGCGCCTCGGCGAGCGAGCAGCGTCCGCACGAGTCACCCTCGACGTTGGTGATCTCGGTACCGCGGTCGGTGATGGGCGAGCTGTCCATCGCCCGCGTCACCGGGATGCCTTGCCGCTGGGCGGCGACGAGCGCGAAAACCTTGAACGCGGAACCGGTTTGGAGCGGCGCCTGCGCGAAATCGAATCCGGTCCCGTCCTCGCCGCCGTAGTAGGCCCGCACGGCCCCGCTGCGCGGATCGATCGACACCACGGCCGAGCGCAGCTCCGGTGGTTGCCACGACAGCCGCTCACGCACCGAATCGACCGCGCCTGCCTGGGCCGCGGCGTCGATGGTGGTGGTGATCTGCAGTGCGCCCGTGTTGATGTCGGCGTCGTCGAGGCCCGCGGCCCGCAGTTCGCGCAGCACCTGGGTGCGGATATGGCCTTCCGGTCCGAGCGCGGCCGACTCCGCGGGCACGTCGTCGAGCGGGATGATCGGCGGGAACACCGTCGCGTCCCGGTCGCCGGGCGCGAGCGCTTTCATCTCGACCATCCCGTCGAGCACGTACTGCCAGCGCGCCCGCAGCTGATCGAGATGGTTCTCCGGGTCCAGCACCGAGGGCGAGCGGATCACCGCCGCCAAGACGGCCCCCTCCGCGAGCGTCAGGTCCGGCACCGGCTTGTCGAAATAGGCCTTCGCCGCGGACGCGATCCCGTACGCCCCGCGCCCGAAGTAGATGGTGTTGAGGTAGGCGGACAGGATCTCGTCCTTGCTCCACTGCCGCGCCATCTTGGCCGCGATGATCAACTCCCGCATCTTGCGGGTGACGGTGCGCTCGGAGCTCAGGAAGGCGTTCTTCACGTACTGCTGGGTGATCGTCGAGCCGCCGCCCGCGTTGTCCTGACCCGTCACATTGTCGCGAGCGGCGCGCAGGAAGCCGCTCGTCGAGTAACCGGCGTTCGTATAGAAGGTGCGGTCTTCGGCCGCCAGCACGGCGTCCCGCACCGGGAACGGCACATCGGTGAGCGGGATGGGGATCCGATTGCCCTGTGGCGGAATGAATTTGGTCAGCACGGTGGTGCCGTCGGCGGCGAGGACGGTCGCGGGCTGTTCGACCGCGACCTCCGCCGGTTCGGGGATCTCCGAACTCCAGTACACCGCGACGAACAGCAGCGCGGGCACACACACGAAGATCACGAAGAGCGCGAGCAGCAACCGCCGGATGCGCTGACCCCTGGTGCGTGGCTTGCGTTCCGGGGGCGGGTCGCCGGACCCGTCGGTGGCGGCCAGTCGTGCGGCCTGTGCCCGTCGCGCCGCGCCCTTGGCCGGCTTCTGCTCTTTCGCCAGCGGATCGCGGAACCCGGCAATCGAGGTATACGGAACGTCCCCATCGGAACGCCCGCGCCCGCGCTGGGAGGCCACACCATCTCCTTTCGGAGCGAGCAGAAGAACTCACCTGCACCGACGTCGATATCGGTGCAGGCGACTCTACCCGGCGTGGGCGGCAGAACCCGGCAGGTCAGCTCTTGACGCCGCCCGCGGTGAGACCGGAGATGATGCGACGCTGGAAAATCAGCACCATGATCACCAGCGGCACGGTGACGATCACGCCCGCCGCCATGATGGCCGCATACGGCTGCACCAGCGGGTCGTTGCCCGAGAAGCTCGCGATGGCGACCGTCACCGGCTTGGTGTCGTCGCCCGAGAGCAACCGGGCCAGCAGGTACTCGTTGATCGAGGCGATGAACGCCAGGATCGCGGTGGTGAACACCGCGGGGGCGGCCAGCGGCAGCATGATCAACCGGAAGGCCTGGAACTTGCTCGCGCCGTCGATGCGCGCGGCCTCTTCGAGCTCCCACGGCAGTTCGGCGAAGAACGAGGCCAGGATGTAGACCGTCATCGGCAGCACGAAGGAGATGTTCGGGATGATCATCGCCTGGTACTGGCCGATCCAGCCGATATCGGTGAACAGCTGAAACAGCGGCGTCACCAGCACGACGGCCGGGAACATCGACGCCGACAGGATCAGTCCCGAGACCAGGTACTTGCCCGCGAAGGCCATCCGGGCCAGCGCGTAAGCTGCGAGCACGCCGAGGATCAGCGCCACGGCGGTGGTCGCCGATCCGATGATCACACTGTTGAGCAGTGCCTTGCCGAAGTTGTTGCCGCGGCTGGTGTCGAAGGCGTTGCGGAAGTTCTCCAGCGTCACGTGGGTGGGCCACGGGGTGCTGTCGAAGGTGTGGGCCGGGTCGCGGAACGCCACCACGGCCATCCAGTAGAACGGGCCGAGGCCCCACACCAGCACGATGGCGACACCGAGATAGAGCCGCACCGTGCCGATCCGCTTGCGCCACGACACCGGCTGCACCGGCAGCGTCTTCGATTCCGCGACAGGTTCTTTCGTCATCGACATGCTCATCAGTTCGCCTTCCGCTGGTCTTCTTGCGTGCGAACAGCGTTGGCGCCCAGCACCTTCACCAGGATGAACGCGATCGCGAAGACGAGCAGGAAGGTGATCACCGACAGTGCCGCGGCGCTGTTGGGCCCTTGGCGCACCTGCTCGACCACCAGGATCGACAGCGTGTTCGTCGCCGGGTTGCCCAGCGTCATGATCGCGGGCAGGTCGTAGATGCGCAGCGTGTCCATGGTGCGGAACAGGACCGCGACCAGCAGCGCGGGCTTGAGCAACGGCAGCGTGATGTGGACGAACCGCTGCCAGGCAGTCGCGCCGTCGACTTTGGCCGCCTCGTACACGTCGGCCGGAATCACTTGCAGCCCAGCCAGAATCAGCAGGGCCATGAACGGCGTCGTCTTCCACACATCGGCCGCGACCACCGCGAACCGCGACGCCCACATGTCCGAGGTCCACAGGATGTGCGTGCCGAGCACCCGGTTCACCACGCCGTCGTACTGGAACATGAACTCCCACAGTCGCGCTGTGACCGCGGTGGGAATCGCCCACGGGATCAGCACGGCGGCGCGCAACAGCGCCCGGCCGCGGAAGGTCTTGCCCATCACCATGGCCATGCCGAGCCCGAGCAGGGCCTCGATCGACACCATCACCACGGTGAAGAACAAGGTGATTCCGACCGCCGACCAGAACTGCGAGCCGAGCGTGCCGGTGGGGCACGACACCGTGCCGCTCAGCGACCCACACTGCTGCAGCAGCCAGTGGGTGTAGTTGCTGAATCCGGCGCTGCCGCCCTCGACGAACATCCCGGTGGCCGGGTCGATGCCGGAGTCCTTCGAGAAGGACATCCAGATCGCCTCGACCACCGGATATCCGATGACCACGGCCAGCGCGACAAGCACGGGCGCGACGAACAGCCACGCCTTGCCGGATTGTCGCAGTTGCAGCGCTAGCCCGCGCTGCTTGGCTCCCGAAGGATCCGACACCGTTACTACTCTCCTACGGTCTGGTCGGGTCCGCTGCGCGTACCGCTACGAACCGGCGGTCTCGATGCCCTTTTGCATGCCGGCGACCGCGTCGTCGACGGACTTCGTGCCGTTGAGGGCAGCATAGGCGTTGTCCTGGATGGCCTTCGACACCGCGGGATAGAACGGGGTCACCGGACGCGGCACGGCGCTGGCGATGGATTCCTTCAGCGTGGGCAGGTACGGCATCTTCGCGATCAGGGCCGGGTCGTCGTAGAGCGAGGAGCGCACCGAGGGCAGCGAGCCCGAGGCGATGATCTGCTGCGCCTCTTCGCTGATCAGGTAGCGAACGAAGTCGGCGGCGGTGGCCTTGTTCTTGGAGAACGCGCTGATCGCGGCGTTGTAGCCGCCGAGGGTGGAGGCGCCGACGCCGGTGTTGCCCGGCAGCGGGGCGACGCCGAACTTGTCCTTCACCGCGGAGCCCTCGGCGGAGGCCTGGGCGAAGAGGTAGGGCCAGTTGCGCAGGAACAGCAGCT
>NZ_JBHWZY010000021.1:0-18506 GCF_042727815.1 Nocardia sp. NPDC060220 | reverse complement strand
GATCGGTGGTCTCGCGGCGTTCGGCGTCCCGGCCGAGATCGCGGTCCCAGCCGTCCTGCTCTACCGCGTGCTGACCTGCTGGATCCCGGTGGGTCTCGGCTGGCCGGTCATGCGCTGGCTGGACAAAAAAGACATGATCTGAGTTTTTTGAGCGCTGGCGCGCTCGAGTCACGGCCTTTCGAGCCCGATTCTTCCCTCCCTACGGACATGCGGCACCGCGCTCGCGGCGAGCCGAATCGTTCTCCCAGATCCTCCCAAGATGTTTAGCTGCCCCGTTGCCTGCGTATTCAATCACGGTGTCGCACAGCGCTGTCTGATCCAGCCGAACGGCGCGCCAGAAGGAAAGCTCGCTGATCGGAGCTGTGGCGTGCCTCGGTTGCGGTGCGATCGCCAGAAAGTTTTATTCGGGGCCCGGAGGGCCGCGATCCGAGCGCGCCAGCGCTCCGAGGACAGAGCGCCTAAACTGTCTGGGACGTAGCCGGATCATGACCGAGAGGTGTTGTTTCGATGGGATCCCGGACGGTGGTCGCCGACGTCGCCGATGAGTTGGCGCGCCGCGTAGCCACCGGTGAGTACCGGCCCGGCGAGCTGATGCCGTCGGTTCGCCAGGTCGCCGACGAGTTCGGGATGAACCGCGCTACCGCCCAGCTCATCCTCGGACGCCTCGAGTCCTACGGATTCGTCGAGGCCAGGCGAGGTAAGGGCTTCACCATCCGCGATGTCCGCGTCGAGGGCGGTATGGACGTCTACCGGCACCTGTTCCGGTTCTCGATCACCGCGCCCGCGGTCGCCGCCGAGATGTTCACCGACATCGTCGAGGTCGAACGCGGCATCGTGGGTGAGGCGCTGCTCGCCTATACGGCGGGGGAGAAGGTGCTCGATCCGGCCGAGCTCGCCGCCGCCGTCGACGAGCTGGAGGCGATGGCACGTCAGGCCGTGCCCGACCACGCGCGCATCATCGCCGCCGAGATCGCGCTGGTGCGCAAGCTACTCGGCGTGCTCGAGATGAGTATGCAACGCGCGGTACTGAATTCGATCGCCGATATGGTCGTCGAGGTGCCGGAGGCAGTCGCCGCCTATTTCGCCGTCGCGCCCGATCTGCACGTGCTCGTCTGGCGCGCGCTGCTCGCGGTGTGGGATGCCGAATCCGCGCCGAGCGAGGCGCAACTCGCGCTGTTCGGTGACCTGTTCGCGCTGTACCACGAGAAGGTGATCGCCCGCTTCGGGCAACTCGTCGGCGAGACTCCGGTCCACACCGTGCCGCTGAGCTCGGCCGTCTGAACCGCCCCGGCTAGCTGTCTGAGTCGGATTTCTTCGTCGTCTCCGCGGTGTGCACCCACGGCAGATGGTGTGGCACCACCGTGTCGATGATGGTGCTCACGCGCGGTGTGTGCGCGGTGGCCAGACCGGAGCCGACCATCACGCCCAACGCGATCGACATCACCGACAGCAGCGCCGAGACCAGCACCTCCAGCCCGCCGGTCGACACCCCCGACAGCGAATGCGTGACGAGGTCGGAGATCCCGGTGAGGCTGATCCCGCCAGGCACCAGCATCCAGAACGCGGGCAGGAACGCCACCTGGGTCGGTGGCGCGTGCTTGCGGCCCTGGATCAGATACGCGGCGTTCACGGCGACCAGGCCGCCGAGGAACGTGCCGGTCAGCGGACCGGACACATGCTTGCCGAGGACCTGCGCCGCGTAGGTGATGTAGAGGACGAGCAGCAGCCAGCCCACCGTGTTCTGCGGTGCGCTCGACCGCCACGAATGCCCGTACCCGATCAGCAGCACCCCGACTATCGGTGCCCACCACCCCAATTGGGCACTGCTCACCGGCGGATCCGACAGCGGCCCGAGCACACTGATCCCCACGTAGGAACCCAGCGCGAGCAGGAACAGCATGTTGATGCCGTAGACGACCCGGCTGGCACCGGCCACCATCGACCCGGTCGCCAACTCGATCGTGCCGTTGGTGAGCATCGCACCGGGCAGCAGCGTCGCGACCGCCGGAATCAGCAGTTGCTGCGGCTGCCCACCGGCGAGCGCGCCGGGAAAGCCGTACGCGAGCACCGCGACCACCGCCGACGCGACCACCGGCAACGCCATCGACAGCAGCCGCACCCGATCGGCGAGCTGAGTCAGCACACCGACGACCAGCCCGAGCACCACATAGCCGACCAGCGCCCGTGCGCCCGGGTTGAGCATCATGCCGATGCCGACGGTCAGCACGACCTGCCCGAGCAGGATCAGCCACGGTGGGCTGCCGGGTTTCTGGGTCAGGATCTTGTCGAGATCCCTCGATGCCCGGCTCGGCGGCGGCGCGTCCTGCTCGATCTGGTCGATCAGCCGGTAGAGGCCGTCGATCTGGTCGAGCGGCAGGGTGCCGACGCGGGCGTCGAGCATGTCGATGGCGGAGCTTTCGTCGGTGCGCACCCGGACGAAGACCGCGGTGGGCAGCACCATGAAGTGGATATTGTCGGTGCCGTAGCGCCGCGACAGCTTGTCGAGGATGACCTGCACCCGTGCGGAGGTCTCGCCGGCGCCGACCAGCGCCACGCCGATGCGACACAGCAGATTCAGCAGATCGGCGGGTACGGGCGGGTCGACGGGTTCGTGCTCGGTGGGTCGCGGCGCGGCCTTCGCGTATTGCTCGCGGACCTTGGCGATGGCGTGCGTAACCCGGGTTCTGGCCACGTTCCAGGTCTTGCTCGCGTATTCCTCCGAACCCATGTCACCGCCGTCCGCAACCGCTGGGCAATGCTGCGGGACGGTGTCCGAACACCGCCCCGCAGGGTAGATACGCCGAGTGTAGTGCCTCTTCCGCGCAATGAATGGACCCAGCAAACGGATGGAATCGGACCGCATCCCGAGATCTCGCGACTACATGGGTAACTCACCGGGAACGGGCTCACCGGCGAGGCTGGGAGCTCGCCGCGTCGCCGACTACCCCGGCACTCGAGTCTGGCTGGAAGTTCCCGGAGAGGCGGACCAGCTAGGAGTCCCCGGCGAGGCGGACCAGCCGGTCGTAGGCGGTGACGTATTCCTCGACGAGGCGGTTGACCACGTCGGCGCTGCGTTCGACCTTGTTCATCATGCCGACCACCTGGCCGACCGGGTTGAAGTTCACGTCCTTGGCGGCCTCGGGGTAGCGGTGGCCGCGCTTGACGCCGTCGAGGGCCACCATCATCTGCAGCGGCATCGGCAGCGGGTCGGGGGTCTCGGTGGACTCCCAGGCGTCGGTCCAGTCGTTGCGCAGCATGCGGCACGGCTTGCCGGTCCAGGAACGCGAGCGGATGGTGTCGTGGCTGGTCGCCTCGAGGTAGGTGTCCATCTGGGCGGGCGGCACGTTGGCCTCCTCGACGGTGAGCCACAGCGACCCGGTCCACGCGCCCGCCGCGCCCATCGCCAGCGCCGCCGCGACCTGCGCGCCGTTGCCGATGCCACCGGCGGCCAGTACCGGTACATCGCCGATCGCGTCGATCACCTGCGGCCACAGCACCAGCGAGGACACCTCGCCGCAGTGCCCGCCGCCCTCGGTGCCCTGGCACACCACGAAGTCGAGGCCGGCCGCCTTGTGGTTCATCGCGTGCTTGACCGAACCGCACAGCGCGCCGATCACCCGGCCGGAGTCCTGGATGCGCTTGACCACGTCGTCGGGCGGGGTGCCCAGCGCGTTGGCGACGAGCTTGGCCTTGGGGTGGTTCAGGATGACGTCGACCTGCGGTCCCGCGGTGGTCGCGGTCCAGCCGAGCAGCTCGTTGTGGTGCTCACCGTCGGGCAGCGCGGGCACGTTGTGATCGGTGAGGATCTGCTGGGCGAAGTCGCGATGGCCCTGCGGAACCATCTGCGCCAGCTGCTTTTCCAGCTGTTCGGGGGTGAGCCCGTCGACGCCCTTGCCCTCGTATTTCGACGGGATCACCAGGTCGACGCCGTAGATCCCGGTGACGTGTTCGTCGAGCCAGGCCAGCTCCACCTCGAGCTGTTCGGCGGTGAAGCCGACCGCGCCGAGCACCCCCAATCCGCCCGCGTTGCTCACCGCCGCCACGACGTCGCGGCAGTGGGTGAAGGCGAAGATGGGGAACTCGATGCCGAGCTGTTCGCAGAATTCGGTACGCATACCGAACTGTAACACGTTCTAGTTTAGTCGAGAACGGTTAATTTCTACAGCGCGGCATCCTCCAGCGCGGCCAGCGAATCCTCGAGGTGATCGAGCAGTCGATGCAGGTCGGGCAGCGTGCGACGGCAGCCGACCAGACCGAAATCGAGGTTGTCACCGCTGGAGGTGAGCGTGATGTTCACGGCCTGCCCGTCGAGCGGGATCGACAGCGGATAGGTGGCGTCCAGACGCGAACCGTTCCAGTACAGCGACTCGCGCGCTCCGGGCACATTCGAGATGACGATATTGAACGGCGGCGTCGCCACCGAGGCGAACCCGGGCAGCAGCATCGCCGCCATCGGACTCAACATCACCCCGGCCATCGCCAGCGTCTGCGCCGGGGTGAGCGAGTGGTACACCTCCTTGTTGCGACGCGTCGACTCGCTCACCACCCGCAGGCGTTCCAGCGGGTCCGCGATATCGGTGCCCAGATTGCACAGCAGCGCCGCGACTTTCACGCCCTGGCTGTCGACGTCGTCTTCCTCGCGCAACGACATCGGCACCATCGCGATCATCGGCTTGTCCGGCAAGGCGTCGCGCTCGAGCAGGTAGGCCCGCAGCGCACCCGCCGACATCGCCAGCACCACATCGTTCACGGTGGCCCCGGTCGCCTTCTTCACCTGCTTGACCCGATCCATCGACCAACTGCGCACCGCGCATTTGCGGGCACCGCCGATCGGCACGTTGAACAGCGTGCGCGGCGCCTCGAACGGCAAGGTGAGCTGCTGCTGCACCAGACCGGTGCGGGTGGCCTTCATCAACGCGGTGGTCGACGAACGCGCCGATGTGACGGTATCGATCAGGCTGCCGAGCCGGGATTTGCCGGGGCGCGGCGGGCCGAGCTTGCGCGGCAGGTTCCACGGCCGCCTGAGCTCGGTCGCGAACGGGTCGGTGGTCAGCGTGCGCCGCATGAGGCGCTGGGCCGACACGCCGTCCACCAGTGCGTGATGCATCTTCGAGTAGAGCGCGAAGCGCCCGTCGGCCAAGCCCTCCACGAAGTGCAGCTCCCACATCGGGCGGTGCCGGTCGAGCAGGGCGCTGTGCAAGGTCGACGCGTGGTCGAGCAGCTGGTCGATATGGCCCGGCCCGGGCAGGGCGCTGCGCTGGACGTGATAGTCCAGGTCGACGTCGTCGTCCTGGGTCCACGCCATCTGCGGTGCGCCCAGCCAGGTGGCGGGCCGCTTGCCGAACGTAGGCCGAACGGTCTTGTCGGCCAGCAAGGCCGCGCGGAACTCGCGCAGATAGTCGGGCCCGGCGTCCTCGGGCGGTTCGAATAATTGCAGTGAGCCGACGTGCATCGGGTGCTCACGAGATTCCGCGAGCAAAAACAGCGCATCCAACGGCGCGATGAGATCCATGAAAGATCGCCCCCTGACGAGAGTGGATCGGTGCAAAGTCTTCAGACGATCGACCACGCTGTCGGGTTCGGCACCCCTGCGTGCCGTATATCCAAGTTACCCGTCCGTCCGGGGTCACGTCAGCTGAACGCCCGGACCATCACGAACTCCATGGTGTTCACCGGATGTTCAGCTCGCGGAAGAGTACTGGATGCTCGAGCTGAGCGAACACGGCGCCCCGTGGATGAGTAGAGCTCGACGAAAGCAGGCCGCGACACTACATGTCGCGGCCCGATTTCCTGTTCGGGTCAGACTTTGACGGTCTGCGCTTCGCGCGGGTCGACGGCGTCGCGCGGATCGTCTTCCTGCGGTGTCTCATTCGTGAGCTGCGCCTCGATGAGCTGCGGTGCCTCGGTGGGCTGTTGCGGCTCGGTCGACTGCTCGGGCTCGGCCGTCGGCTCGGACTCGGTGGGTTTTTCGGCGGTGACTTCCTCGAATGCGATTTCTTCCGAACGGGTTTCGGCGACCACCGGCTGCGGCGCCGGAACCGGGTCCGCCCCGCCACCTTTCGAGGCGATCTCGATACCGAGCTCGATGCGCGTCGTCTCGACCAGCGCACGCTCCTGTTCGGCGGCATGGCGCATCGCCTTCTGCCACAGCGACGCCATCTGCTCCAGCTCCTCGACGGTCGCCTCCACGTCGATGTGCAGTTTCAGCCGCTGCATCGTGATGTGCTGGGCGGCGGTGAGGGTGCGCAGCAGGTCTTCGCACTTGTTGGGAATCCGGCGATGCGCCACCACTCGAAGGCGAGTCAGCGTGCCGCCCGGGCGATCCCAGATCACCTTATGGATCTGCGCGCTGACGCTGTCGATCTCGTCGGTGGTGACCAGATCCCATTCACCGCAGGTGGTCAGGTCGGCGCGCACCGAGGCCGACATCTCCAGGATCGAGGCGACTGCGGCGAGCACCGCCTCGCGGCGCCACGCCTCGTGATCGCGCTGGTCACCCACCATGTTCGACAGTTCGACATTGCGCTGCGCGGCGTCGAGTGCCTGCCTGCCGCGCTCGTCGGCGGCCGCGATTCCTTCCCGGTGGGTTCGGTTGTTGGCGATGACGCCGACCAGAACTGCGCCGGCGACGGGGAGCGAGCCGAGGAGTGGGAGCCACTGAGTCACCCAGCGATCATTGCACCGGTGCTCGCAACAGTCACCATGATCGGCGCGTTGGTATCGATGTCGCGTGTCAGCTCGGCGCCGGAACCCGGTGCAGAAAACCAACCAGGGGGGCGAGTTCCGGGATCTGCTCCGCGTCGGCGAGTGCCTTCTCGAGTGCTCGATCGTGGGTCGGTTTCGCCTTTTCGTAGGCGGCCCTGCCGGTTTCGGTGAGCTCGGTGTAGATGCCGCGGCGGTCGTCGGCGCACAGTACGCGCACCAGGAAGCCGCGGTCTTCCAGCCGGTTGACCAGCCGGGTGGTCGCGCTCGCCGACAGTGCGGCCGCGCGGGCCAGCTGGGAGATCCGCATGTGCCAGCCGTCCTGCCGGGCCAGTGCGTCGAGCACGGTGAACTCGACGATCGACAGCTCGTGTTCGCGCACCAGCTCGCGTTCGAGCGTGGTCTCGATGTGCCCGTGCAGCGCGGCCAGGGTGCGCCAGCCGGTCGCCCGTACCTCGATGGCGTCATCAGCAATACCCATGCGCCGAGTATAGCTGGCGGTTGCAATATAGCGCGTGTGCAACTATCGTCGGTCAGCATTAGTTGCCTACGCGGGTAATCGGCCCCTGATGGAAAGAAGCGTTCACATGCCACTCGGTCTCATCGCTCTCGCGCTCGGGGGCTTCGGCATCGGACTCACCGAATTCGTCATCGCGGGGCTGCTCTCTCCGGTGGCGGCCGACCTCGGCGTCTCGGTGCCCACCGCGGGCTACCTCATCTCCGGGTACGCGCTGGCCGTCGTCATCGGCGCGCTCGCGCTGACCCCACTGGTCAACCGGTGGCAGCCCAAGCGGGCATTGCAGCTGCTCATGGTCCTGTTCACCGTCGGCAACGCGGCCTCGGCGCTGGCTCCCGGCTACGCCGCGCTGCTCGGCGGGAGGGTGCTCGCGGCCCTCGCCCACGGTGCGTTCTTCGGCATCGGGGCCGTGCTGGCCTCCTCGCTCGTCGCGCCCGAGAAGAAGGCCGGAGCCATCTCGATCATGTTCGGCGGGCTCACCGTCGCCAATGTTCTCGGCGTTCCGCTGGGGACGTTCATCGGCCAGCAGTGGGGCTGGCGGGCCACGTTCGTGGTGATCACCGTGGTCGGGCTGGTCGCGCTGGCCGGCATCACCGCGCTCGTCCCCGACGCGCCCGCCACCCGCGAACGCCCGAACCTGCGGGCCGAGTTGTCGGTCTTCCGCAACACCCAGGTCTGGTACTCGCTGGTCATGACCGTGCTCGTGTTCGGCGGGATGTTCGGTGCCTTCATGTACATCGAACCGCTGCTCACCCGCGTCACCGGCTTCTCCGAAGCGATGGTGCCCTGGCTGCTGGTGCTGTTCGGGGTCGGCCTGTTCTTCGGCAATCTGCTCGGCGGCCGCTGGGCCGACCGCGCACTCACCCGCACCCTGCTCGCGCTCACGCTGGCCCTCGCGCTCTCGCTGGCGGCATTCGCACTGCTCGCCGACTACCGGATCGCGGCACTGCTGTTGCTCCCCGCCATGGGATTCTTCGGCTTCGGCGCCACCCCCGGTCTCCAGATGCGGGTGCTCGACAATGCCGGTGCCGCACCGACTCTCGCCTCGTCGGCCAATATCGCGGCCTTCAACGTGGGCAACTTCCTCGGCGTGTGGCTGTCCGGGCTGGCGATCAGCGCCGGGTTCGGCTGGGTGTCGCCGCTGTGGGTCGGGATGGGATTCGCGGTCACCGGGCTGCTGGTGTTGGTCGCCGCGACTCGCGGTGAACGCGCCGTTCGGCCTTCGGTCCCCGAACCCGTCTCGGTCTAGACAGACGAAAATCCCCGGTGCGCAGCGGATAACGCTGCCCACCGGGGATTTCGTGGTTCGTGACTAGTTGGCCGACGGGGTGGTTGTCGGGGCAACGGTGGTGGTCGGCTCGACCGTCGTGGTGGGAGCCACCGTCGTGGTCGGTGCGACCGTCGTGGTGGGGGCCACGGTGGTCGTCGGGGCCGGAGCGGCCGCCTGGTTGGTCGCCGGTTCCGGTGTGGTCGTCGACGGTGTGGTCGTCGACGGGGCCACCGTCGTGGACGGTGCCGTGGTGCTGGTGCCCGTCTTGGACGTGGTGGTCGGCTTGGGGCTCGTCGTCGACTTCGCGGAGGTCTTGGACGTGCTGGTCGGCGCGGTGGTGGTCGTCGCGGGCTTCGTCGGAGCCGCCAGTGCGGCGGTCACCGAGGCATCGTCCGGCGCGGCCTTCGTGTCGATGGTCTCGCCCGCCTGCGCCTGCTTGGCCAGGTGCGTCAGCCAGGCTGCCGCGTACTCCGCCGAGGTCAGCGGCTTGCCGTTCGCGGCGTCGGAGTCACGCCAGTAGTCGAAGTGGTGACCGGTGCCGTTCGGGCCGAGAGTCAGCTGGTACGGATCGTTCATCACCACCGGGATCGTGTTCTGGTTCGTCACGATCAGCCCCACGATCTCGTTGAAGATCTTCTGCGGCAGGTACGCCAGCGGCGAGAGCTGCTCACCGGCGATCACGTCGGCCTTCGCGGGCGTGGTGGTCTGTCCCGGCTTGTAATCCGGGTCCGACACCTTCAGCAGCACGTCGAGGAAGGTTTCGTCGCTGGCCATCCAGTTCGGGTTCGAGCCGATGTCGGAGAACGCGGCCATCGCGATCCGGCCCAGCGTGAACGCCATGTCCTGGCCCATCGCCGGGGTGATCGCCGTGATGCCGTTGCGCTCCAGGTCGGCGCGCTGCAGTTCGTCGATATTGATCTGACGACCCACATTGGCGGCCAGCTGCAGCAGGGAGATGTTGTCCGGTGCCGCGCAGGTGAGGTCGCCCTCGGAGCCGAAGGAGGCGATCTTGCCGTTGAGCGCACCGAAATCAGCGCCCGTGGTGACGCCCTGACCCGAGATCGGGGTCTTGCCGTCCTGGTACTTCTGGTCGAAGTTGTCGGGGCGCGCGAACGGGTCGTCCGCACCGAGGAAGGTGCCGTCGCCTGCCTTGCGGCCCGGATCGGCGAACATCACCACACCGAGCACGTCGTCCGGGTTCACGGTCGCGTACCCGTCGGCAGGGTCGTCGTTGCCGATGCCCTCGGCCACGCGACGCACCACATCGGCGCCCTCGCTGTAGCCCACGATCGAGAATTTGGTGTCCGGGCAGGCCGCCGAGATCTCGCGCATCACCTGCTGGGTGTTCTCCACACCCCGGTTGACCGCGTCCTCATAGCTCGCCAGATCGGCCGGGTAGGCGATGTACACCGCCGCGTAGTCGCCCTCGGCCACGTCGTCACGCGGGGCGTTCACCACCGGATCCACCCACACACTGCTGTGGTCGCCCGACAGCGCGGCGGGCAGCGGATTCCCGTTGGCATCGAGCAGCATCGCCGTCGTGCCCTCGACCGGGGTGTCGTTGCGTCCGGCCACCGAGATGGTCACCATCTCGCGGCACTCCGTCACCGACGTCGTCAGCTCGTAGCTGGGTGATTTCGGCTGCGACGTCACCGCGAAGGACGCGGCGACAATCGCCGCGACACCCAACGCCGCAGGCGCGGCAACAGCTGAAGCAATGCGATGTTTCGCGAGAAACTCACGCAGATTCATATGTGATCCCGTTCGAATGACCTACAGGTGGGCAGGCCCCCCGACGGGCCGCATGTCACGAACAATGTCGCGCCCACCAGCAAGATCGTTACTGACGCAAACGGGAAGCCCTGCCCCCATTTCCTGGGTCATGCGCGATCGCTCTCACCGAGAAGGTCCGGCGGATGGCGTCGCGGAGCCACTGGTGGGCACCGTCGGCGGTGTGACGGGGGTGCCAGGCCATGCCGATCGTGAGGGGCGGTAGGGCCAGGGGGATGTCGAGCAGACGCAGGCCGAGGGCGGTCGCGTCGTCGGTGAGGGGCGACGGTTCGGCGCCGGGGAGCGCGGCGGGGACCAGGCAGACGATGTCGGAGCGGGCGGCGAGGGTCATGGCGGCCAGGTGGCTGGGCAGGACGACGCTGACCCGCCGCCGGAGGTGCTGCTCGGCCAGCGCCGCGTCGAGCGGGCCGGTGAATCGGCCACGGCGGCTGACCGCGACGTGCTGGGCGGCAGCGAGCCGGGCCGGGGTCAAGGGTTCTTCGGTCAGGTGGTGGCCCGGTCGGACGGCCGCCACGATGCGCAGCGTCACCAATTCCTCGACCTGGGTTTCGGGATCGACGTGATCGATGGACCCGACCTCCAGATCGATCCGGCCGTCGCGCAGCGCGGATCCCGCCTCCCACTCTTCGGCCAGCAGCCGGAACGAGACCCCCGGCGCCTCCTGTGCGGCCAGCGCCAGCAGCCGGGGCGCCAGCGCCGCGCCGACCAGGTCGGCGGTTTGGAGGGTGAAGGTGCTGCTCAGACCGGCGGGATCGACGCCGGAACCGGGACTGAGCAGTGCTCCGAGACTCCGCACCACCGCGGCGGCTTCTTCGCGCAGGGCCTCGGCACGTGGGGTGGGGACCATGGTCTGTCCGGCCCGGACCAGGAGGGGATCTTGGAGGATGCGGCGCAACCGGGCGAGGGTGCGGCTCATCGCCGCGGGCGAGGTGTGCAGGCGGGCGGCGGCGCGGGTGACGCTGTTCTCGGCCAGCAAGGCGTCCAGCGCAAGGGCGAGATTGGCGTCGACGACCGGATCAGAGCTGTTCACCAGCATCATTCCATTTCAGTCAATAATTCCGTGCTGAAATTCCTATTGTGGCAATACGTGGTTCTCCGCAGGATGACGGGTGTCCCGATTCACCACTACCTGCGAGGCGAACATGATCGTCATCACCGCTCCCACGGGGAACATCGGCCGTCCCCTACTCGCCCAGCTCCTGGATTCGGAGGAGGAATTGCGGGTGATCGTGCGTGATCCCGCGCGCCTGCCCGACACCCCACGCGGACGCGTCGAGGTGATCACCGGCTCGCACGCGGACGCCCACGTCCTCGATCGAGCCTTCGACGGCGCGGACGCCGTGTTCTGGCTCGTCCCCCCTGATTCCTCCCGACCCCCGCACGACGGCTGGAGCGGTTTCACCAGCCCCGCCGCACGGGCGCTCGCAGCCCATGGTGTCGGCTGGGTCGTCGCGGTGTCGGCACTGGGCCGCGGCACCCCGCTCGCCGACCACGCCGGCTTGGTCACCGCGTCCCTGGCCATGGACGACCTCATCGCCGGGAGCGGCGTCGCCTACCGGGCATTGGCCAATCCGTCCTTCTTCGAGAACCTCCTGGAGGACATCGACTCGATCCGCGACAAGGGCGTGTTCGTCGATGTCGTCGACGCCGACCGCAAGGCCCCGATGGTCGCGGTCGCCGACATCGCGGCCGTCGCCGCCGAGCTGCTGCTCGACCGCTCATGGACCGGTGTCGACAGCGTCCCCGTCCTCGGCCCGCAGGACCTGTCACCCAACGACCTGGCCCGCATCATGACCGAACAGCTCGACCGCCCCGTCCGTTACGAACGTCAGTCCCTCGACGAACTACACACCACTCTCGTGGGCTACGGCCTCGACGCGGCGTTCGCCCAGGGAGTCGTCGACATGAAGCGAGCCAAGGACCAGGGCCTCGACGCCGGTGTCACCCGCACTCCGGAAACGGCGTCTCCCACCAGCTTCGAGCAGTGGTGCGCCACCACCCTGAAGCCCGCTGTCTTCTCCTGAACCCACCCTCCGACCCGTGCCACCAAGACCTTTGGAGACATTTTCATGCCCGCTGCGCACACCGAACCCCCGGTCACGGCATTCATGCTCGTCAAGACCACACCCGAATGGCTCGCCCTGACCGTCCCGGAACGTGTGGACGCCTTCACCACCCAGGTCCTGCCCGCTATCGAAGCCAAGACCACCGGTGTGCGGTCACGCTTCTACGACACCGAGTTCTACTCCGTCCGCGTCACCGATGTCTGGGTATGGGAAGCGGAAAGTCACCACGCCTACCAACTGCTCATCGATGCCCTGCGCGAAACCCCTTTCTGGGACCGCTATTTCGAGGTCGTCGACCTCCTCGTGGGCACCGAGAACGGCTACGCGCGCACCTACGGTCTCGATACCGTCGCCACTATCAGCACCTGAAACCGATTGTCCGACGCAGTGTTCGGGTGCGCAGTGCCGCCGATGCGGTGCTGTGCCACCCGTCCGGGGTGCTCTGGCGCGGCTCATGGACTGCTCGCCGGCGCTTTCGCCGCGAGTCGTCCGGCCGCCACCGTCGCCGCCGCGATGGTGCACAGCGCCGCCAGCATGATCGCCGAGCCCTCACCCGGCACGAGCACCCCCAGCTGACTGCCGACGGTCACCGCCGCGACCGGCACCCCGATCTGTGCCGCGGCGAGTGTGCCGTAGGCGACCGGCTGGCCGAGCAGTCGCGCCGCACAGTGCACGCCGACAGCCCCGAGGCCGAGTACCGAGCCGAGCAGGATGAACTGCGGGTGTTCCCCGAACTCGCGCAGATCGAGCCGGGCGCCGAGCCAGACGAAGAACAGCGGAGCGAGCAGCCCATCGCTGATCGCGAACACCTGCTTGGCCACCCGACGTGGTTCGCCGACACCGGCCACCGCCAACCCCGCCGCGAACCCGCCGAGCATGATCGACACGTGCATCGCGCTGGCCACCCCGCACAGCGCGAACACCAGAACCAGACTCACCCGCAGTTCCAGCGTGAATTTCCGGTCCTCGGACACCTCGTGCACCTGACGCTGCGCACCCGATGTCTGGAGATAGCGCAGTACGAAGAACATCACGGTCGCGCAGAGCGCCACGACCACCGCGCCGATCGCGGCTCTGCCTGCGTTCGCCGGATCGATCACCAGCGGCAGCGCGACGATGCAGGCGGTGTCGGCGATGGCCACCTGCGCGGTGAGCGCGAGCACCGGCGGCCCACTCAACCGCATCGAGTCGATGATGGGCAACGCCATCGCCGCGGACGACGACGCCATCAGCACCGCGTAGACCGCCGCGTGCCCGACGTCGAACGCCTGCGCCACCGCCCAGCCCGCCACCGCCGCGACCACGCCGACCAGCACGGCACGCACCACGCCGATACCGAGCGCGGTCCGGACCCGCGGATCACGCACCGGCACATGGGTACCCGCGGCGAACATCACCAGCGCGAAGCCCATGTCGGCGAGGAAGACGAAGATCGGATCGGTGGGGTCGAGGATGCGAAGACCGGTGGTGCCGAAGATGATTCCCGCGACGAGTTCGCCGAGCAGCACCGGCAGATACAGCTGTCTCGGCAGGGCGAGCAGTGGCCCGATCAACCCGAGCGCCACCACCAGCGCCAGGGTTGCGAACGTCATGGCATCGCGGCGATCTTGGCGGGGATCTCGACGTTCTCGTCGGCCCAGTACAGCGCGCACACACGGTGATAACCGTCGGCGATCAGCATCGGCACATTCGCGCGGCAGTCACCCCGCACCAGCAGGATCGGCGAGAGCTTCTTGCCCTCGTTCACCTTGAGCAGGTCTCTGCGCACATGCGGATTGTCCGGCGTGAGGGCTTCGAGCTGGGACGCCCGCAGAATGTCCTTCGCCTTCTTGACCACCACCGGCGCGGCCCTGAGCTCGGCCACGATCGCGTCGACCATCGCCTTGTCGCCCAGCAGATCGAGATAGTCGGCGGCAGCGGGATAGTCATGATCTTCCGGAGCGGACTTCCACTCCACCTGCAGAATCTGGTCAGCCATCGACCCATCATCCGCCGCACCCGACCGATTCCCCGGGAGGTCGCCGGATGTCGCCGATCGGTTTCGCGATCGGTATCGGCGTCAGCGAACTCGGGCGGGAAGGCCGGATCATCACCGACACGCAGACCGCCTACAACACCAACGACGCGGAACTCATGACCGCACAGTTCACCGCGAACGCGGTGGTCGGCAATGCCGTCGGCATGCTGATCAGTGGACACGACGCGCTGCTCGACGCGAACCGGCGTGGGCTGGCCGGATTCCTGAAGGACGAATACGTTCGATACGACGTCGTCGACGTGACCTTTCTGCGCCCGGATGTGGCCATCGCCCACAAGACCGCACGCGCCACCACCGCCGACGGCACCCTGATCGACACCGAACCGGCAATGGTCGCGCTGTACGTACTGGTCGAGCAGAACGGGCAGTGGTGGACCGCCGCCCGGCAGAACACCCTGGTCCCGTCAGCGGGGTGATCCCACCGTGGCGCGGCGGCTGGTCAGCCGCGGGCCATATCGACGAAACGGCTGAGGTGCAGCTGGTGGGCGACGGTGATCGTGGCGGTCGGACCATTACGGTGTTTGCCGACGATGAGGTCGGCCTCGCCGCCTCGGGGGTCGTCGCGTTCGATGGCATCCGGCCGGTGGAGCAGGATGACCATGTCCGCATCCTGCTCGAGCGATCCAGATTCACGCAGATCGGACACCATTGGCCGCTTGTCGGTTCGCTGTTCCGGACCACGGTTCAGCTGCGAGATCGCGATCACCGGAACCTCGAGTTCCTTGGCGAGCAGCTTGAGATGTCGCGAGAATTCCGAGACTTCCTGCTGACGTGATTCGACCTTCTTGCCCGAGCTCATCAGCTGCAGGTAGTCCACCACAACGAGTTTCAGGTCATGACGCTGCTTGAGCCGCCGCGCCTTCGCCCGAATCTCCATCATGGTCAAGTTCGGCGAATCATCGACGAACAGCGGCGCCTCACTGATCTCACTCATCCGCCGAGCCAACTTGGTCCAGTCGTCATCGCTCATCCGCCCGGACCGCATATCACCGAGCTTGATCTTCGCCTCGGCGGAAAGCAGACGCATCACGATCTCGGTCCGGCTCATTTCGAGCGAGAAAATGACGCTGGCCATGCCGTGCTTGATCGAGCAACTCCGCATGAAATCCATACCGAGCGTGGAATTGTGCGTCGGCACCATCGAGCGACCGGCCAGGTAGAGATGATCGGCATTGTCGACTTCGACGCAGCGCACGGGCACTGACTCGACGCGCCGCACATCGACAATGTAGCGGGAGTTCGATCGAGCCGTGCTCACCGCGGCGCGACGTTCCTTGTGCAGCAGCGCCTTCCGGTACAGACCGAACACCTCGTCATCCGTGGCGAACGTCAGTGTGTAGCACGTCGACGACTGCTCCGAACGGCCGCGCACCCGCTTTGTCGACACACCACAGCGATAGCCGAGGCTGACGACCAGTTCCTGAACATCGCGGAACAGTCGTTCGCTGGTGACCGCGAACTGGGCAGACCCGCCGTGGGTGACGGTCCCGTCGGTGTCGAGCAGACCTGCCAGGAGTGCCCGACGCTGAGATTCGGACGAGCGCAGGTAGGCAGTAGGAATGTGCTTGTCACCGGGTACCCCGAGCGTGCGGAGCCGGGCCTGCACGCTGCCGACCGAATTCCGGCACGACTGGCACAGACGCAAACCGATCGATGGGCCGCCGCACTGCGAGCAGGTCGGCGCGGGAACGGGTTCGGAGACGAATCGTGCCTTACCGCCGCAGGAACGGCCGCAGGTACGGACCTCACTGGTGAACGGAGTGAATTCGGTGCCGCACACCACGCAGGGGCGGGCCGCGACGGGTTCATCAGCGGGGAGCGTGAGCTGGAATCGCCATTGCGCCGATCGTGAAGGAACCGCCACGATGCCTTCGGCCTCGATACGCGCGATGATTTCCGGGTCGACACTGGTGATCTGAGCTGCCGCGGAGGTGCCGTCGCCCAACCAGGCGCCCAGTGTGTAGGGCGGGACGAGAAGCTCGCGCTCAGGTAGTTGCAGTGGCTCCGCGTTGGTGACGGAGTGGTTGATCCTCTTGTCCGCGGTATCGCAACGCACGGTGTCGGCAATCTGTGCCGTGGTGCGGACTTCGGCGAACACCTGCGCTGAACGGCGTGACGCGCGCGTCTCGGTCAACCACTGGTGTTGCTCGTCTGCGACGAGCACTGTCCCATCGGAGAACTCGACCTCGTAGCACGGCCGGTCGACCATGACCTCGGTCGCTGCGACGACGCGCGTCGGACGGCCCTGTGCATCGAGTAGATCCTCACCGACACGAACCTCACCCATGGTGGTCCAACCACCAGGCGTCGGCAGCGGAGTGTCCAGCGCCAGCGCCTTACCCACACCGGGTCGGGCCGCCACGATGATCATCTGCCCGGGATGCAGCCCGTTGGTGAGTTCGTCGAGTTCGGTGAAGCCGGTGGGGACGCCGAGGGAGATGCCGCCACGGGAGGCGATGGAGTCGATTTCGTCCATGGTGGGCTGGAGGAGTTCTTCCAGCGGGGTGAAGTCCTCGGTGGTGCGGCGTTCGGTGACTTCGTAGATTTCGGCCTGGGCGCGGTCGACCACCTCGGCGACGTCCTGGCCGTCGGCGCCGGCGTAGCCGAATTGGACGATGCGGGTGCCCGCTTCGACGAGGCGGCGCAGGATGGCCTTTTCGGCGACGATCTCGGCGTAGAAGCCGGCGTTGGCCGCGGTGGGGACGGTCTGGGTGAGGGTGACCAGGTAGGGCGGGCCACCGATGCGCTTGAGTTCGCCGCGGCGGTCGAGGCCTGCCGAGACGGTGACGGGGTCGGCGGGTTCGCCGCGGCCGTAGAGGTCGAGGATGGTGTCGTAGATCGCCTGGTGCGCGGGGCGGTAGAAGTCGCCGGGGCGCAGCACCTCCACCACATCGGCGATGGCGTCCTTGCTCAGCAGCATGCCGCCGAGGACGGACTGCTCAGCGGCCATATCGTGCGGAGGCTGACGACCGAAGTCCTCGCCGGGGGGTTCAGGCGTGAACTCGGTTTGCGCGCGGTCACCGGTGGTTGTCACCAGGGGAGTCCTCTCTGCCCGCAGAACCGGGGTTTCACATCGATGTTCTCGTTGTACTCCCGGACACCGACACGGATGTCAGCAATCGGTTGCCTGCGTGATTCCCGGGGCCGCGCGCAGGGCAATGCGACGAACCTAGGCGACGTTTTCGGACTCGCCAACCCGACATGTGCACACAACTGTGGATAACTTGGGGGTAGTTCACCCGTTGTTGTGCAGCGCCTGTGGAAAACATGGGGAAAACCCAGGTCAGTACGGTAAAACGCCCTGCTAGACCCCGGTTTGCCCAACTTCGTCCCTGTGGATGAAAGAAGTTCCGGCGTGTCGGTCGAGGTGAACAGCCGGGCGTGTTGGGTTAACAGCGATGGTGCAGGCTATGACTGGAGTCACAAATCTGCCGGTCGGTTTCCGCAGTCATCCACAGGGTGAATAACCGGAGGTCGAGCGATACCCGACCGTGAGCCGCGCAACACCACCCATACCGGTCGCGTTATCGGCTACCTACCAGTTATCGCAAAATCGCCCTGAAAAAGGCAAGCAGAAACCACCCCTGCGCACGCACAGGGGTGGTTTCCGGCGAACTCAGTTCGCAGCAACCTCGAGGTTGAACTTCGCGGCCACATCGGGGTGCAGGTGCACCACGATGCCGTGCTTGCCGGTCGCCTTGATGTGCGACTTCGGCAGCTCGATGCTGCGCTTGTCGACCACGGGGCCACCGGCCGCCTTGATGGCCGAAGCCACGTCGGTGGTGGTGACCGAACCGAACAGCTTGCCGCTGTCGGCGGTCTTCACGGTCAGCGAAACCGCGGCGAGGCCCTCGATGGCCTGCTTCAGCTCGTTGGCGTGATCCAGGTCGCGCACCTTGCGGGCGTCCTGGGCGCGACGGATACCGTCGACCTGCTTCTGGGCGCCACGGGTGGCCTGAATGGCCAGACCGCGGGGCAGCAGGAAGTTACGGCCGTAGCCGTCCTTGACCTCGACAAGGTCGCCGGGGGCGCCGAGGTTGTCGACATCAGCGGTGAGGATGAGCTTCATCTGTGTGACTCCCTTTCTCAGCGAGCGGTCGACACGTAAGGAAGCAGAGCCAC